>MHTS01000017.1:0-6441 GCA_001824915.1 Candidatus Wildermuthbacteria bacterium RIFCSPHIGHO2_01_FULL_48_27b
AAAAAATTCTGGAAGAATATGAAGTGTCATTGCGCGCGCCACCGATAAAAATTCCACCGGCAAGAGAAACGAGAAGATCTGCTTTAGAAATAGATATCATAGCTTAAAGCTATTTTATCAAAAAATCGCCTCGATGGCGATCATGTTGGTTAAAGCGCGCGGTAGAGAACAGAAGTATCATCCACTCGAGATTTGGTAGAGAATTTCTGAAATTCCTCTTGTAGTCCGGCAAGCATTGCTTTCGCGTTTTGCCATTTCTCGTCGAGTTGGCAAAGTTTAATCAAGTGCATTCCGCGCTCAAGCGCGCCAAGAAATTTTTCGTCGTCTTTGCGCTGCCACACATTGGCTCGCATGATTTCAGAACCAATCATCAGCAACTGCTGACTTTTCGTGAAAGTTTTCCACCGATTGAGATTCATTGAAATAAAATATTTTGAATAATTACCTCTACTTTTTTGCGTATTTCAGGATTTTCAATTTCCATTGTCCGATTGCCAGTTGCTGGTCGAATATTAATAAGTGAAACAAAATCAATCTGCTTAGTTTTGGAATATGCGTTTGCACCCCATAGATTCGCTAGCTGGGAACCATCTTTTTCCAACTCCTCTGCACAATCTATATGAAGCTCGCATCCAGCAGAAAGAATGTTTCTCTCAATATCAACAACCACTTTGATAAAATCTCCAAAAGTGTTTAGAGGGGTTTTCTCCCGAATAATCATAGCTCCGGTGGTAGGATTCGAACCTACGACCAAGGGATTAACAGTCCCCTGCGCTACCGCTGCGCCACACCGGAATACAGAACTATTATAGCTGGCTGAGCGGAAAATTTCAAGCGTCAATACCCCTCGAGTTTTTTCAAGCTGCGGTGGTCGCGGATTTTTTCGAGCGCTTTGGCTTCGATCTGCCGAATACGCTCGCGCGTGACACCAAATGCCTCGCCCACTTCCTCTAACGTGTGGGTGACTCCATCCTCCAAGCCAAATCGAAGAGCAAGAATTTTCTGTTCGCGAGGAGCCAAGTCATCGAGAATTTCCTGCAGGCGCGCACGCAGCAGCGTGCGCGCGGCGTCCACCGAAGGCGGAGGAACTTTTTCATCCTCCACGAATTCGGCGAGCACACTGTCTTCATCATCTTCACCCACGGGTGTTTCAAGCGACACCGTTTCCTGTGAAATGCGCTGAATGTGCCGCACTTTTTCCACTTCCAAACCCATTTCGGCGGCAACCTCTTCTGCCAAAGGTTCCCTGCCCAAATCCTGCAGAAGCCGGCGGC
Organism: Candidatus Wildermuthbacteria bacterium RIFCSPHIGHO2_01_FULL_48_27b; assembly: GCA_001824915.1. Taxonomy (GTDB): domain Bacteria; phylum Patescibacteriota; class Minisyncoccia; order Minisyncoccales; family UBA10102; genus O2-01-FULL-48-27b. The sequence continues at coordinate 1,275 of MHTS01000017.1, forward strand.
GCGTTTGCGTGTAGCGCGAAATGGTTTCAATCATATGCACCGGGATGCGAATGGTACGCGCCTGATCCGCAAGTGCGCGCGTAATAGCCTGCCGAATCCACCAGGTAGCATAGGTAGAAAACTTATAACCCCTTCGCCAGTCGAATTTTTCGACCGCGCGGAACAACCCCAAATTTCCTTCCTGAATTAAGTCAAGCAAAGTAAGGTTGGGCGAACGGCCCACGTATTTTTTCGCGATGGAAACTACCAGCCGAAGATTCGCGCGCGCCAAACGTCTTTTTGCTTCCTCATCGCCCTGCTCAATACGTTTCGCCAGATCGCGCTCCTGTTCTGCCGTCACAAAATCTATTTTCCCGATCTCTTTCAAATACATCTGCACGGGATCCAGAGGCGCGTCTGACTCCACCAGTGCCCGCCCCTTTTCTTCTTCGGAAACTCCTACATCCAGATATTGCCGCACCTCTTGCACCGTTATGCCTTCTTCTTCCAGACGCTGATACAAACGTTCCAAACCCGTTATGTCCTTTTCGATATCCGGGAAAGCGTACAGAATTTCAGAATAAGTCACAAAACCACGCTGCCTTGATTTTTCAATAAGCGCCTGAATATCTTCTTCTTGCACCGTTCCGCGGGACCTCTTCCCCATCCGCTTCATGTGAGCCTGTCTTTTGGCAATCCGAGCTTCTTTTATTGTCTTCCTTTTTATATGCTTGACCTGAACGTGCTCGCCTCGCTGCGAAGCGGGTCGAGTGGATTTCCCTCTCTTCTTTTGTGTTTTGGGGCTTCGCTTATTCATTGGACTTGTTTTGACACCTCCTGAAACTCTGCCAGTAGGGTATTAATTTTCTCCGTATCCTTGGCGGCTTCGGCCTCTTTCAGCTCACCTATAATACGATCTAAGTGTTTTCTTAAGCTAAGCATTTGTAGCTCCTGGAGGCAAGCCCTAAGCTCCTCACCCAGTCCGCCAGCTGGCGGATCTTCTTCCTCCACTTCACCCCTCAAGCCGGTATACTGGAGAAAATCAACAACGTCCTTTTCAAAAACCTCCGAAGCTTTTGCCAGATCAAAGGGCATATGGCTTTTGATCCCTTCGAGGATATCCTGATTTCCGAGAGAAAAATATTGGAAGTACTCCTCTTGAAGGATTTCAAACGAGGGCTCCTGCAGAAAAAGCGCGAGGGCGCGTTCTTCAAGCAGTTCTTTCCGCGACTTCTTCTCTTTTCGAGCATCAACCACCTCGCTTGGTTCTTGCGCCGTACTCGAGTCGCCTGCCCCACGCTCCATCTCTGCGCGGATACTCTCTTCTGAAATTTTTAATTCTTTTGCCAAAAGCCCCACCCAGTGAGCTTGCTCAATGCGATTGACGATTCTTTTGATAAGCGGCAGGAGCTCCTCTGCTATTTTCCGCTTGCCTTCGGCCGAAGTTTTATCAAACTTCTTTAGCTGGATTTCGAACGAATGCTCAAGAAGCGAACGCGCCCGCTCCAACGCTTCTTTCCAAAGAGCAACATTCTCCAAAACGGTGTCTGCGGGATCTTTGTCTGGCATGGGAATTACTTTAACATCAAACCCATGCGTCAAAGCAAGCTCCACGCCGCGACGAGTGGCGTTATCGCCGGCCGCATCCATATCAAACGCGGTAAGAAGATTCGTGGAGTACCGCTTCAAAATCTGCAGCTGCATTGAGGTAAACGCGGTACCCGAAGTTGCCACCACATTTTCAGAACCTGCTTGGGAAGCCATAATCGCGTCCATATATCCTTCTACCACAATACACGCGTCCTGTCGGCGAATTGCGATTTTCGCCTTATCCAGGCCATAGAGAATTCTGCCTTTGTCGTAAAGCAACGTATTTGGGGTATTAAGATACTTTGCTCCGCCAGTCGGCGGACCAGCTGGCGGATTCCCAAAGATTCTCCCGCCAAACCCAACTACTTGCGAATTGAGATCGAACACAGGAAACATAATACGCGACTGAAAACGGTCTCGCATTCCGCTCGAAGCGCGAATTCCCAAGCCAGCATTCACGATTTGCGTTTCATCGTATCCTCGCGACCGAAGAAACGCAGAAAGACTGTTTGACGTATCAGGCGCATAGCCCAAACGCCACTTTTCCATACCTTGAGGCGCAAGCCCGCGTTTGGCAAGGTATGCGACAGCCTCCTTCCCCGCAGCGGATCCTTGCAGCTGCTTTTGGAAAAACTCACAAGCGAGCTCGCAAAGTTCTCCCAACTTTTGCCTCTCGGTTTGCATGCGCGCGAACTGGGGATCGAGTCTGTGCAACTCCACGCCCGCTTTCTGCGCCAGTTGCCGCAGGGCGTCCGCGAACTCCACGCCCTCGATTTTCATGACAAATTTGAACATATCGCCTCCTTCCGAGCATCCGCCAAAACAATGCCAAATCTGCCGTGAAGGCGAAACAAAAAACGAAGGACTTTTTTCAGAATGGAAAGGGCAAACCGCGCGGTAATTCACCCCGGCTTTCTGAAGTTTAAGATACCCTCCAATAACCTCAACAATATCAAGCCGATTTTTTATCTCCTCTACGGGAGAAGAAAGCATGATTTTACGTCTTTTTTATGTTTGTATTCGCCCCGCTTCCAGCATCTCCTCCGCTTGGCCTTCTCCCCCAGCCAGTAAGAGAGGAAATATTCCATCTTGATCGCGGAGCTGGAGGAGCGCTTTTCGCGCCAGATCCTCCAAGTCGTTCCACGCCCCAAGATTTCTCATAGCGGTCTTTTGCTTGGGCGCCAAACTCTTTGCCGATCTCTTCGGCTATTTCAACATTTTCTTCTTGAGTGAACTCACGCCGGTGCGATGTAGTCTCTTTAAACGAAACGGGGGCTGCTCCTCGATATATCTCTCGTGCCAAATACTTATCCTCCTTCGACAACCCGGCTGTCCTCATCAGCATCTCTTCCCCCTTTTCAACTCGAACCTCACGACCTCCGCTGTACTGGCTATATGAAGAATGAAGGCCTTGGGAATTAAGAAGCATATCTGCCTTCTGTTTCCCCAATACCTCAACCCATTGAGGATATGCTTTTTGCAGCACATCCTCTTGCCGCAATCCAAAACGCCCGGGCTGGAAGTGTGGCCCCCGGCTGCGATTTCTAATCTTAAGGGCGGCAAGCTGCCTCTCGGATTTACTTAGATATTTCGCAACTCCAACTAAACCTTCTCCCTTCTTCCCTCGCATCCATAATTTCCCCTGAAACCCCTGATAGTACTTCCCGTATTTCTTGCTCATCTGCTCTTTCGGAGAAGGACCTCCCCTTGTCACTTCTTTTCCAACCGCGCCTATGCCCCGCATCACGCGGTGCACAGTGTCCAGATAACTTCTTTTGGGTTGCCTTGGTGAACTTGCCATATATAAATAGTATACCCTACTTTAGCGTTTTTTTCCTGTATAGAGAGAGACAACTCCAAACATGAGTGGGCGTGCCTGAACCTGTCCAAATCCCTGCTCCATAAGCTTTGGCACATTGACATTCTGTGTGAACTCTTCGATGGAATCTGCAAGATATTGATAGGCGGACTTTTGAGAAAACAATCCGCCCAGCAGGGGAACCATTATGCGAATATACAATCGGGATCCCAAACGCAGCAAAGAATTTGAGGGACGGGAAAATTCTAATATGGCGCCCCTGCCGCCGGGCTTGAGCACCCGCGCCATCTCCGCTATTCCTTTTCTGGCATCCTCCACGTTGCGTAAACCAAAAGCCATGGCAGAAGCATCAAACGAATTGTCGGGAAATGAAAGGGCAGTGGCGTCTCCAACTTCAAATCGAATTTTCTCCTGCGCTCGGGCTTGTGCGGCTTTCTTTCGCCCCTCCTCCAGCATGCTTGAGGAAAAATCTAAAGCAACCACTGAAACTCCGGGGACCTGCCGGACTATTTCCAGCGCAACATCCCCTGTGCCCGCGCACAAATCCAAAACCTTGTTTCCCGGAGAAAGCTCCAAAGCCTTAACGAGGCGGGAACGCCATCTTTTATCCATACCTCCACTCAACAGCCGATTCATTAAATCGTACCGCGGCACTATGGCGGAAAACATTTGCTCAATACGAGTTTTTGTTTTGTTCATGAACAAAGCGGTATCTGTCCTCGCCGCGCTCCGCGTGGCTCGGCGAGTTTTTGAATGCTCTAATTCTAAACCATTTCCATAAACTTTTCAATCAGAAAGTTTTGGAAAATTTACTGTTTTTTGTGGAAAATTCTCACTGAAAAAAATCAGGCCGCCTCTCCCGAAGGATTGGCGGCCTATCCCTGTAGCGCGTCACGCTACAGGGTGAGCTGGTCGAAGGCGACAGCGTCTCCCGTGATACGCTTCTGGTCTCCGCCGAGCTTGCTCGATGCAGGATACGCCTTGGTCGGGCGTCGTCCGTTCGAGAACTTGGCGGCGAGCAGGTCGCGCACCACCTGTGAATTGTGCAGGTAGCCATCGAGCGGCTTCTTCGCGGGCATCCACACGAAGCCGGCGGTCAGGAATTTGCCGTCCGGTCCTTCGAGGATGAACCCCTCGACTGTGTCGGGATCCTTGCCCCGCGTCTCAGCGGAGAATTCGCGTTCCTGAATTCGCTTCTTGCTCCCCTTGATGTGGTACGAGGGCGTTACGACGAACGGCGAATCGTCGATCTTCGTGATGACGACGGGCTCGCCGATGAGGTCGCAGATGCAACCCTCGTTGTCGCCATGTTCGCGCGCTTCGCAGGTGTGCGGGATGACGGTCTTCCCGATGAGATCGGGCCTTTCCTCCCACATCCGCGGGCGCGGAACGGTGATACTGTTGCGCCAGTCGTGTTCGGTGCCCTGGTCGGCGATGACTCGCTGAACTGCGTCATCGAGACCTCCAGATGACCCACCGGAGACATTGACTTGCGAGCTGTGCTTCTTGAATGGACCTTTTTGCCTACCCATTCTGTCTTCCTCCTTTCAAGCAAGAAACGACTTGACTGCTTCTGAACGCCATGTTCAGATTGCTACTTCTTTTAGCATAATTAGGCCAACACATCAAGAAGCGGCGTTGAGCCGCTTCTTGGAGAAAAATTGGCGGTGAAATTATATCCTTTGCGCGAACCTTTTTCGAGGCAAACTGACCCGCCCCGCCGCCCGCCTCCGCTAACGCTCCGGCGGCAACCTCGCAGAAATTTTCCCTTACAATTTT
>MHTS01000017.1:6599-9370 GCA_001824915.1 Candidatus Wildermuthbacteria bacterium RIFCSPHIGHO2_01_FULL_48_27b
CCCCCAACCCCCTCCTGCCGAGCCGTCCTCGCTTCGGGGAGCGGGCGGGCAATTATTCTGTCTTTGGCTTATCCAATTTTAGCGCAAAAAGAGAAACAATCATAAACATCCCGACAATCAAATCAATGACGCTCCAAATTTCTCGGTCAAGGTGAATGATGATAAACGGATTGAAAAGCACTGCGAGAAATCCGAAAATCCAAACCCATTTCTCTTTTTGCACTTCATACGCCATCCACGCAACATATGCCGAGCTTGCGAAAACCACAAATCGTAACATTGTAAAAAATCCGTAAGGCCAGCCGTCAAACAAAGCCACGAACAAAAAGGCGGCGGCAATAAGTAGTGATATGTTTTTCTTTTTGTTCAATTCCATATTTTATAATCCGAACCATTTTCCTCTTTTGTCGCCTTCCTCCAAGGAAATATAATTTTCTTCTTTAATAATTTGCCGCCGCCTTTTTGCAACTTCAAATAAATGTTTAGCTTCGTCCTCGTCCAATAGTTTGTCCAGTAGGTGGTTTAATTTCACTTTTCTTTCGTGGCTTTTGTAAGCAAAGTACGCTCCAAGCCAGTAAAGTCCAATGACTGCATAGACACCAAGTTTTACTGGCTCTCCGTCTTCATCCATTCCAATGGTTGGGTTCCAAGTGATGAAAAAATAAATTAACATCGGGACCAGCAGAAAAATAATAATTCCAACAGTTATTCGTTTCGCATATCCAAAACGTTCTCCTGTGTGCTCGTAATTTTCATTTATCCAATCCCAGAAAGCCATAAGATAAGATTATTATTTTTCCACCTGTTCTTGCGCGTACTTCATTATGCTTGCCTCATAAAACTTTTTACTAATTCTCCGCATTTGGATTTTGTGCCCGACAAACCAAATCACAAAAGAAACAACGCCGTTGGACAATACTCCACCTAATTCCAAGCTAAGCAAATTTAGACCGGCGAGAATTAGAAAAATAAAGGAAGCTCCATACAAAAATCTTACTGCCCAATTACTTTTCTTTGCGTCGTCAATCTCGGCAAAAACGGCCAACTGCTCATTACTCATTTCATCAGGGTTGAGTCCGATTGATTTTACCCACTTGTCCGTATTTTCTGAAAGCGTTGGCCGTTCAGTGATTTTTTGCATTTTCCCCAATATTGCATTGTAAGCGTCATCAATAGCTTTCTGCTTTTTTGTATGGCGCTTCATATATCCCTTAAAATCAAAACCGCGTCCGAAATCATCTTGAGGATTCTCAAAAATCAAAATGGAACTTACGACATCTTTTATATCCTTGTCCTCTTTATTGCCAACACTTTTTTCAAAAATCGCGTCAATCGTCATTTTGATTTTGTGCTCGTCCCATCGCAAATTTGCAAAGTAAATCCGAGCAGTTTCTCTAAACAATTCTTGATCTGTCGCTTTGGGGCGAAAAAGCTTTAGTTGTTTGTAAATACCAAAAATCTTTTTTGCTTTAGCCTTTTCGCTCCCCATGAAATAGCCAAATATCCATAGAACTGCATAAATGCCAACAAGAACCAAAACTATTGTCGGGTTAACTTTCCACAAGCTATAAAATCCACCAGCAAAAAGAGCGAGCCAAAGTAGATTGATAATTAGAACGGCAACAACGCTATTAAAAATCATCGGTCTTTCCAAAAAGGATTTGCTTTGCGCGTTTGCCGCCCATTGGAAAACGATGAAGCCGAGAACAGTTAAAATTATGCCAAGTATTAACATAGATTATTTTTTATCGTCATAATGGACATTTTGTCCATCTTCCGTTTTCCAATCCGACCAATAACTATTACCGTTGTAAAATCTTACATTCAACGCGCGTCCTCCCCAAAGTAAGCAAAGCAAATCCTCATGTTCCAAAACAGCAAGAGTTAGCCCATTAACGGCTTTGCGGTAAATCGTGCGTTGAGCATACCAAATGAGGGCAAGAGTTATGGTAAGGGCGGTCAGCCAGCCAATGCCGCTAATTAGACCCCACGCAAGACCGATAAATACTAAGCCGATTAAACCGCTTCGGATAAATCCAAATATCATCGCGGAGCTTGGATGAAATACAAAAAAGCAAATTAACAACACCGGCAGAGCGAGGAGCAAAAGCCAACTTTTCGTCATTATTGCATAGACAACAAAACCTATTGCCGCGATAAAAGGTAAGAACGCCAAGAACAATGCTTGCGTTCTTAGCCACGACGACGAGTAGATACCATTTTGCGCCCACTGCAAAGCAACGCCTCGGTCAATACCGATATTTGCAACACCCTCCGTCGTGGCTTTCTTTAGCTCGGCAAAAGTTTTAAAAGGAAAGTTTTTTAATTCCTCAACTCGCTTTGGCTTTTGCTCTTTTTGTTCGGTGTTGTTTTCCATAACTAATTTATTAAATCATCAACGGAAACTCCGAACGCCTTTGCGACCTTTCGCAAGGTTTCAAGCGTTGGATTTTTGTTTTCCCCTGATTCCATTTTAATAATCGTATTGTTGGCGACATCGGCCAATCTCGCCAGTTTCTCTTGCGAAAGGCCTTTTTGCTTCCGCAACCGCTCCATATTTTTTGCTAAATTTTCGTTCTTTGACATATTATTAGTATAGTAGTAACATTGAAATGGAGTATGCAAACTTATTCAACCATTTCAATGTTACCTCTAAAGAGACAAAAAGTCAAAAATGGAATTTCTTTTGACTTTTTCTGCCCGCCCGCTCCCCGAAGCGAGGACGGCTCGGCAGGAGGGGGTTGGGGGGAGGAATGCCGAGCCGTCCGAGC
>MHTS01000018.1:0-9262 GCA_001824915.1 Candidatus Wildermuthbacteria bacterium RIFCSPHIGHO2_01_FULL_48_27b
ATGCGGAAGTGATGTACCATACCTTTTCTGAACAGCTCGCAAAGGCAGTGCCTGAAGCGCAGGATTCTCCTGTCACGGGCGTGGAGGTGGAGCTAAATGAGGTTGCGTTTTCCTGAACTTCAAAGAACAGGTTGAGGATTTCTGTGGTATCGGCGTCGGTTACCGAGGCCTTGAGGGTTACTGAGGTTTCTGGGGTATATCCTGCGTTGGCAATAGATGTGGTGTCATCGGTCTTGAGCTGGGTGGGAGAGGTGGGAGAGGCGGGGGTGGAGTTGAGGTCTGCGGCCTGGAAGTTGTCCCAAATCAAACTACCTACGGTACGGCCATCATTGGCATATCCTATACCAGTGCGAAGATTTCCTGTGATTGATGAATCTGTCAATGTCAACCTAGATGTTCCTCCTACAAAGAGTTCCAAAGCTGAATTGTTTGCCTGAAACTTTATCGTGAGTGGCCCGGCGCCGGGAGCCGTAGTGTTTGTCGTCGCAAGCTGGAACGTTACCGTGCCCGCAACCACTTTCCCTATCTCATATGTGCGATTTGTGTCATTGTTGAATACACCAAAATATGCCGTGTCTGCGGTTGGCGAGAATCGCACAGCCACACCACCGAAGTTCACGGTGCTGACCCCGCTTGTATGGTCAGCTTGGGAGTAATGATCGTCACTAGAGAGATCGCTATCCGCGCGCGCGCGCGCCTGGCCCGATGCGCCATTCGCGGCTGCGTTAGACACAATATCAATATCGCCTATAACTTCTGTCCACGACCACCCTTGCGAAACACTGCTAACTGTGGCTGTACCAAGAGCGTCGGCATCAGTACGGCCAAAATCGTCATTGATAGTCGTCTCAGGTATTCTCCATCCATCTTGTTTGTATTCTGAAGGAAGAATTTCTAAGGCCCTGGCGTCAGACATTTCTCCGAATAAATCTTTCATGGCAGAACCTGTCCACTTTTGCAACACATTCTGAGGTAATCCTGATGCTTTGTTCCTGCGATAGTCTTCCTGAAACACAGCTATTGTTCTTTGCCTGTGAGCATCATTGAAGGATTCTTGCTTGATTACACCATCACTTCCTAGATAAAGTTTTACCGGGGAGCGTAAAGAACCTCTCAAGGGTTTTGGCCCTGTCTGTCCTGTGGGGTCAGAATGGATGGTGAGAATATCCCAGAGGATGTCTCTGACGGTACTGGATTGAATAGGACCTGTAATGTTTAAGTCTCTCCTGATTTGAGCCTTAACTAGGGGAGAAACAGTAGCATCCAATGAATCTCCAAGATATATGGAATCCGGTATAACAACCTGTTGGTTGTAAGAGAAAAACCCATAGCCTTCCGGAACTCCTCCTGATCTTCCCTGAGCCGGAAGGGGACGAAGATCAACCGATCCCAGAAGTTTGTCTGCCTGGGGAGCCTGCCAAAAGGAGAGTCCGCCTTCCGTTACCCATTCCCAGGGGGCTAGGTAATAATACGCGGGTTGCGCAGCGGACACGAAAGGAAGATCAACGAAAAAACTGCTAATGAAGATGTTAGCTGCAAGCACAAGGGAGATAAAGAGAATTGATTTTTTCATTTTCGCATATCCCAACAGATTTTCAAACGAGAGCTTGGAGAAAAACTACTACCTGCTCCAGTTCGCCATCATCTTGTTGACGTCGTATATATCTATCTTGCCGAGAGAGATGTTGGCGGGTCCTGGGTTGATGTCTGCTTCAGCCAGGTCTTCTGCCCTGACGCTGTTCCACTTGGAGAAGAGGCGGGAAATATCGTAAATATCTATCTTGCCGTCTCCCTTGATTTCAGAGGCTGTCGTGGCAGTGAGGCTCCAGAGATCACCAAGTTTAGTAATAAGAATCTGCCTTGAGAATGCAACGAGAGAATTGTCAGAGATTCTGTTAAGCTTGATGTCATAGAATCCTGGAGTAAGCGGACCAATATCTGTTGGAGTTATAGTCCCTTGCATTACTGTTTCGCTTTGCCTCTGAAAATCCACTGTTGCCTTGAGGATTCCATTTTGAAAAATACGGAGCTTATACGTATCTGCGGTAAAATTATTTCCGTTGATCGTTACTGTTTGCGATGTTTTATCGGCATAAAGAGAAAGCTGACTAATCGAAGTTAGTGAAGGCGCTCTCAATATTGGCGTGGGGGTCGGCGTTGGCGGAAGACTAGAAGCAGGAGCAAGAAGATATTTTGGATCATGCCACAGGAGAGGAGCTACTCCTAAAATCCACACTTTCTTTTTGATCGCATTCTTGGCTGCATTTATTTCAGCAGGAATATCAATCTTCCAAAATCCGCTTTGAGGATTCTTAAATCCTCTTTCCCCAGATGTAATAACATAAGAAACGCCTCCTGGAGAAATAAGAGTAAGAGTTCCTCCGGTAAGCCCTACGATTAAAGCAGGAGTCTCCGCAGGAACATAGAAATATCCTTGCCTTGCGGCGGATACCTCTCCATCTTTTGAAATATCATGGGCAGCTCCTCGAGCAATATTCACAGCCCAGCCATTATGAGTAGTGGAGCGTAAGGTATATCTCCCGGCAACTGTAGTAGAAACATTCCAGGTAACAGTCCGATGAGGCGTAGGATATATTCCACTTTCTGAATAAGAAAGAATTCGCTGCGCCAACACTGAACCTGTCGGGCTAACCCACTCCAACGTTACCGGTCCCGCTCCCCCTGGGCCATTGACCAATAGGAGAAGTTCCAAAGGAATAGTCTCGTTTCCAGTCGAAGGCACAATAATATTTGTTGCATCCCATCCTTCGTATCGAGCAGAGACCTGACTGTAATATGTCTTTTCCAAGGCTGAAGGGGTATTGGCATTCGCAGCAGCAAGATTCAAAGTGCTTGCATCAATAAGAGAAGATTCTATAAGATCTTGCCCTGCCCAGTTGGCCACTCCTGCGGCAAGCCAAGCTGCGGCTTCCCCAGTATTAGGAGGAGTCGAGTTTTGCAAAGAGTTTATTGCCGCACTCGGAACCCTATACTTGTTTTGGAGCGCCATACGCACCGCAGGCTCCTGCTTCTGGAAATGCACTATGTGCAAATCCCGAATCCGCCACAAGAACTTATACATTTCTTTCGCATCGTTGGCGTTAGCAAAATCAACATATCCGTCGGCGTCAGAATAAGTTCCGGAAACTGTATCTCCCCACTTCCACCAAAAATAGGTATGATAAAGCACATGCCTAATTCGCTCTTGCACTTTCAGATCCCCAGAAGCTAGTCGCATTGCCTCATCTAAATCACGGAATGCTAATCCCATAACCCGGTTATTGTCTGGAGAATCAGAATATTCATCAAGCCACTGCGTATCGAATCGCGTATAATACCGCTTCATTGGTTCTTTGGCGGAACCAAACGCCTTAGTATAGAAATCATCAAGAAGAGCATCAAAATCCTTCTTCGAATTCCAAGCATACTGGCTTACAGTCCAGTAGAGACGCCCTTTGGGTCCCCAGTTGTCTGACCCTTCCACCTCAAGAATATTTGCATAAGTAGCAGCTTCTTCGAGGGCATTAAAATACGTTTGATATTTCCCAGCTGGTTCTATTCTATCCTTCCACCAAGCCCATACGTCAAAATAATCATAAAACCCGGTAAGCACTCCTTTACCCTTCATCGCGACCAGACGCTGTGCGGGCGTAAGAGCTGTTCCGCGAGTAAAGGTAGTAACATTGGCATAAATATTAGGCGCAATAGTGTATGAAGGACTCAAAGGATACCACGAGTAGCTCATGATGCCTGCGTATTTCCCCGGATATTCTGTTTGAAGCATTTTGGCAACCTCATTGGTCAAACCAAATGCCTTATTTGTAACGATTTGCGGATCATAGTCGCCCGGATCTACCAGCCATTCATTGCACCAAATCTGATTTCCATCAGGAGGACTGATAGATACTACCTGCCGCGTCTGCCAATCCCCCGTGTAAAGGTTGCGCTCCAGGGGTTCAGCGAAATAGCTTCGGGCATAATTTAGCGCCCTCGTGATAACGACGGAGTGGTCAGGAAACACCTGCTGGGGAGTAACACCATCTGCCTTATAGCAAACCGCGCTTGGATCTTGAGCTTTCACCGCGTCTTTTTGGGCAAAATCAGGCCAGCTGTGGTGAACCTTATAAATGGAATCTGGCGCCATTTTGTTGCGCTTCAACCAATTCGCGTAATCAGTTTCGCCATTGGGTACCAAGCCCAATGCTCCAGCTGACAAGCCAGCTCCAATAGTTCTGTCGAGGAATGAAGGTTCCTGTATTTCATTAAGATCAAGAGGCACGAGGCTGGTAGGAGAAACGTTCCAGGCAGGATGTATAAAGAACCATCGAAATCCAAGCTTCTCTAGGAGATAATAAGCGCCATTGCGCACGCCAAACGCATTCTTTCCAATAATATGGACGCCATTGGGATCTGTATAAATTTTAAACGCTTCTGCTTTTTTTGAAACTAACTCAATATTCGAAGGATCTATAGTAAGAAATATGCTATTGGTTTGAGCGGGCGGGGCAACATACGTTCCATACACCTCAATTTCTACGTAAAAATTATCGCCGCTCGCGTTAGAACCGTTTGACCATGCTCTCACATAGCGCGCTTGCACGGGAGACCCAAGCACCACGTCTTTCCCCGCGCTCGAATCTACGTATTCTGCATCCTTGCCCGCCCCCTGGCCCGCGCTGTTGTCTGCATCGTTGTTGAAGATATTTGTCCACGCGCTTCCATCTTCTGAAAGCTGAACTACAACATCCTTGTATGTCCTATCGCCAAGATAATAATGACGGACATTCACTTTGCTGACCGAAAATAACTCCCCTAAATCAATGCGCACCCACTGCAACCCGCTTCCGATGGGAACGTAGTTGGAACTGGTCCCGTACAAAATCGCGTCTCCGTCTGTTATGGCCGGAAGTTGCGCAGGCCACCCAGATTGCGGCGGAACACTAGAGCTAATCCCAGTCTTTCCCAGGGCAACGTTTGATCCCAAGTTTTTTGTTAAGAATGTTTTTCCCGCAACTGGTTCTAAATAAGTCTTAAGCTCTTTGACAACATCTAAAGGAATTTGATTGTTGTTCGGACCGCTTGTGTAAAAAATAGTGTTAATCTGACTCCAGCCAGGAAAGTTCGCTTGTGCAGAGGAGCTGGAAGAATGCAGAATAGAGAAAGCCAGCCCAAGTACGAGGGTCAACGCGGTAAATACACCAATAAACACTCCGACGCTATGATTAATACGCATTAAGAAATTATACCATCCGCGCAAGGACTGTCCAGAGAATACTGCTACAGAAGTTTTTTTATCGCCGAGAGAAATATGCCGAAGTCTTCCAAATCTTTCTGCAAAATCTCGTGCAGTTCTTCTGCGGTAATCTCTGCATAAAAATGCACCAGCCGATTCCGATACCTTGCCATCTCCACTAACTTTGTATCCGCAAATTCCTTTTCTACAATTCCGTACTCTCCGAGCTTTCTTGCAATTTCCTTGTATTCCACTGCCTGGCCTCCCGGAGTACGAGAAAGAATGTGAGCCGCAATATGGAATACTCCTTCTAACGCGCGATGAAGGTGATAATGCGCAAGCTTAAATCCTACCCCTGCCTGAAACTCTTCAAAGGGAATTTGAGCGAGCTTTCGCAGCTCTTCTACTTCTCCTTGGATTCCGTCGATTCTCTTGACGATGACGTCTTTCTCTAATTCTGGTTTCTCCATAGGAATTAAGGAATACGAGAGAGAATCGCCTTTTGAAATATTCTCCGCACCGGGCCAAGATCGGAATACATATCCATCACTCGTTCTTGGAACCTTGCGAACGCAAAAGGAATCCGCTCGTAGAGAAGAACTCCGTGCTTTACCGCATTTGCCTGAAGCTCGGAGGAGGCGCCTGGCAAGAATACAATGTCAATATTCACCAGTTGCTGAATTTTTGCAGAAAGAAGATCATACAAAGCGTCGTACACTTTTTTGCGCTCTTCACCAAATACATGCACAGAAGGAAGTACGCCAAAGTCGTAATCACTCAACTTTCCAGCCGTTCCTTCAGCTTGCGAACCAAACAAAACCAAAACATCAAGAGGAAGCTTTTTTAGAATTTCTTTCTCTTTTTTCGTAAAGGAAAATTCAATCATGATCTCTTTTTACCATACCGAGCGCTATTACACCAGCCCTACCCCGTCCAGTTTCTCATCAGCACATTGGCGTCCCAGATGTCTATCTTCCCGTCCGGGGTTCTCGCAGGGCCTGAGATATCATGCTCTGTGAGGTCTGCGGCACTGGCGGAATTCCATTTGGTAAGGAGACGGGACACGTCGTAGCTGTCTATCTTGCCGTCTCTCTTTTGCCGGGAAGAGTCAATGGCTGAAGAAGACCAGAGATCTCCTCTCTTGGTAATGGCTATCTTGGTGAGGTAGGTCTTGGTTTCGCTGTCTGTGCTTCTCTCCACCACCATGTCGTAGAGGCCCGGGGACAGATCTGCGAGAATGGCTGAAGAAATGGTGGCTTTCAGGGTAGTGCTGTCTGTGGGAGTGACCGAGATGCTCTTCTTCTCCACTCCTGCCTGCAGGAACTTTATGGTGAAGGTGGTGTTGAGGTCAAACCTGCTCCCTTGTACTTCAAAGACGTTGTTCTCTTCCTGGAAGAGGTGGTGCCTGGGGAGGGAAGAGATGGAAAAGATCTGCTGCACTGTCTGCTGGGCTGCCGGAATGAGAAAATACTGGGGGTCGTGCCAAACAAGGGGAGGAACGCCGAGAATATCGAAGCTTCCGCCGAGAATACCGTCAGTCTGAATTCTTGCTCGCCATATTCCTTTTTGAGGAGTGCGAACGCCTACTTCTTGGCTGTTGCTGGTGTTTGAGTTTGTAGTTGTTGCGCCACTAGGGTCGGTAAGCGTAATGGTATTGTTTGCGGTTCGATCAATGGATTGCCGTACAACGAACGCAGGAGTTCCCACGGGCACATAGAAATACACGTCTAGCGTTTTCTCTTGCCCAAACGGCCGCGTGACAGAGGCTGCATGATTGGGTACGTCAACAATGCTCCATCCGCGAACGCGAAGCGTGTATAGACCAGGTGTGGAAGCTGCAAGCTGGAATTGAGCATCGGCTAAATCGAGTCTTCCATATGTACATCCAGTTGCTCCTAAAACGCCGCAAAGATTGTTGAAATTTTTCGTATCCAAAATAGTGCCGTCTGGGGCTATCCAATCATAGCCGGCTGTGGAGCGAAGTTTCATCGCAACTGTTTCAGAACCGCCAGAAGGAATAAGGATATTGAGGGGTGCTCCTCGTGTATTCCGATAGGTTTGCAGCGTCGGAAGTGTGGTATCCCCCGCAGCTTTCAAGGGCTTGAAGGCTTCGACATCCAAAAGCGGAGCATCAATTAAATTGACTCCAAATGCGCCGAGCGCTTCTTGCAGCCAAGCTTGGGATTCAGCATTCGTGGGAAGCGTAATATTTTTGAGAGCCGCAATATCTGTGGCAGAAAGGCCGAAACTTGTAAGCGCTGGCTCAACGACTTGCTCTCGCTGGAGTCGAGAGGTTACCATATGCAAATCGCTGGTTTTCCAGAGAAACGTTTGCATAGCTTTGGCTTCCTCGACACCAGAGAAGGCCGCACCCTCAACATTGTCGCCCCACTTCCACCAGAAGTAGGTGTGATAGAACACAAACCAGATGCGATCCTGTATTTCAGGACGCCCGCCAGCTAACGTAAGAGCCTCATTGAGGTCCTGGAACGCAAGACCCATGACGCTGTCGGTGTGCGTTTGTGTATCGAAACGCTCGTAATACCTTTTCATCGGCTCCTTTGCCGGACCGAAGGCATTGGTGTAAAAGTCATCGAGAAGAAGAGTCGTTGCCGCGTCAACACTTCCAGTACCCTGGTAAGGATCCCACATGAGCTTTGAGCCAATCCAGTACAGCCTTCCGCTAGGCCCCCAGTTATCGGAGGCCTCAAAGTAGAATGTGTCGGCATTCGTATCTGTAGCAGTTTGCATGCTCTGGAGCAGGGAGCGTACTTTCCTAGGGGGTTGGATTCTGTCTTTCCACCAGGGCCAGACGTCGTAGTAGTCGTAGACTCCAGTGAGGACGCCCATGTTTTTGTAGCCTTGCAAGCGTTGTTGCAAAGAGAGATTTGTCTCTCTGGTGAATGTTGTAACCTGTACATACACATTGTTTTCAAGATCAAAGGATGGAATATTGGGATACCAGGAGTAGCTTAAAACGCTTGCATACTTGCCAGGAAACTCTTTCTGCAGCATCTTTGCCACCTCGTTGGTGAGAGCAAAGGTCTTATCTGTAATCACTTGAGCGCTGTAGTCTAAGTCTCCGTCCTTATCAACATCCACCTGCCACTCGTCGCACCAGATGGTATTGCCATCCGGCGGGCTGATAGGAACAGACTGCTTGGTTAGCGTCTGCTTTGTCAGAGTGTCTGTGCTCGTGGGAGAGTTAAACCAGTTTCGCGCGTAGTTGAGAGCTCTGTTGATTACTACAGAATGATCAGGAAGAGACTGCTGGGGAGTGATGCCATCTGGTTTGTAGCAGACCGCAGCTGGGTCCTGCGCCGCCACATCGGTTTTTGAGGCAAAGTTAGGCCAGCTATGTCGAGCTGCGTACTCCATGTCGCTGCTCATCCTGTTTCTTTTGAGCCACGCGGACTGATAAGCAATCCCGTTTGCCCCTCCAATAAGCTCTCCTATGGCGCTCCTCATGTCCCGTACGGTAAAGAAAGGTTCTTGGACCTCGTTGAGGCTAATGATTTGAAGAGACGGTGGAGCGACATACCACATGGGATGGGAGAAGTACCATCTAAATCCCAACCTCTCCAGAAGTGTGTACGCGCCGTGCCTCACCGCAACAGGTGAAGCCCCTGTAATGTGGATGCCTTGACTATCTGTGAGAAGCTGGAATGCTTCGTGGTTCTTGCCGGCTAACGCCGGAAGGTTGGGATTGACAACAAGGAAGATGCCAGTTGAAGGAGGAGAAGTGGTGGTAATGGTGTAGGTTCCACTTACCTTTTCCAACTGTAGCTTGAGTTCATCGGCTGCCTGCTGGAGAAAGGTGTTGTTAGGGTCTTCCTGGGAAGAATTGTAGTATATGGTAGCGATGTTGCTCCAGCCAGGAAAGTTCGCTTGTGCAGAGGAGCTGGAAGAATGCAGAATAGAGAAAGCCAGCCCCAGTACGAGGGTCAACGCGGTAAATACACCAATAAACACTCCGACGCTATGATTAATACGCATTAAGAAATTATACCATCCGCGCAAGGACTGTCC
>MHTS01000018.1:9280-11592 GCA_001824915.1 Candidatus Wildermuthbacteria bacterium RIFCSPHIGHO2_01_FULL_48_27b
TCCAGAGAATACTGTCTTTTTTTGGGGCATTCTTTATATTATCGTATATCCCGGGTAGGTTGCAATGTTTTCTGTGCAAAAAGAGAAGTTCCTTTTTGATTCGTTGACACCTCCTGGAAAAAATGATACGGTAGAAAAAATGATCCAAGGTGTCCTCTTGCGTATTCTTGCGGGGATTGCGGGTCTATGGATTGCTATTCGTTTTGTGGATGGGGTTGAATTTACCGGTTCCCCTCAACTCCTCTTGCTCATAGGGCTTATTCTTGGTATACTAAACGCGACCATCAAGCCCATCTTAGATCTCGTCACCCTTCCCTTGAGAATTCTTAGCCTAGGACTCTCCGGACTTCTCATCAATCTCCTTTTAGCCTGGGTATTGGATCTTCTGTTCCCCGAACTTGAATTTATCGGACTTTTGCCCTTGTTCTGGACTACGCTTATCGTATGGGCAACAACAATCCCCCTTTCCTTACTAAGCAGAGGCAGAATATAAAACTTGTATGAATTTCGATTTTTTGATCTCCATGGTTCAGATTCTTGTTGCCATTTTCCTGGTGATTTTTATATTGCTGCAGCAGCGGGGCACAGCGTTGGGATCTGCATTTGGAGGTGATAGCGGCGGTTTTTACGGCAGCAGAAGAGGTTTGCAAAAACAGCTCTACTGGGGGACGATTATCCTTGGTACCCTCTTTATTGGACTCGCGCTCCTGAGACTCATCTTAAGCGCCTAAACTCGTGGATTCTCCCGAAAATAAACAATCTCATTGGCCTTCCCTTTCGCAGTGGAAACAACTTCCCCGTGTGTTGTCGCGGCAAGAAAAAATTATTCTTCCGGTTTTGATTGCCACCTTCGCAATTTCTTTCTTCTCGCTTGCCCAAGGGCTGTATCTCAATAACACCGCCGTCGCTCCCGCAAGAGGGGGCAGGATGATCGAGGGAATGGTCGGATCTCCGCGGTTCCTCAATCCCGTATACGCAGATACCAACGACGTGGATCGCGATCTTCTCTCGCTGGTGTATTCAGGAATCCTTCGCGCCAACTCTCAAGGAGAACTTGTTCCCGACTTGGCAGCGACAGACCCAGAAATTACAGACGGAGGCAAA
This sequence comes from Candidatus Wildermuthbacteria bacterium RIFCSPHIGHO2_01_FULL_48_27b, assembly GCA_001824915.1. GTDB lineage: Bacteria > Patescibacteriota > Minisyncoccia > Minisyncoccales > UBA10102 > O2-01-FULL-48-27b. The sequence goes on from MHTS01000018.1 coordinate 10,385, forward strand.
ACCGTAACGGTCATACTCAAGGAAAATGTGAAGTGGCACGACGGCACGCCCTTTAGAGCAGACGACGTTGTGTTCACCATAAAAACTATTCAGGACCCCGCGTATAGAAGTCCAATTCGGGCAAACTGGCTAGGCGTCGATGTAGAAAAGGTTTCTGACTCAATGGTGCGCTTCCACTTGCTGAATCCGTACGCACCCTTCCTTGAACGCCTTACCCTCAAAATTCTTCCCGCGCATATCTGGCAAGACATCCCTCCGGAAAATTTCGCGTTAACCCCCTTCAACCTCCAAGCGGTAGGAACCGGCTCTTGGTATGTTGCCAGAATCAGCCAAGCCCGCTCCGGAGTTGTACAGGAAATCCAGCTTAGGGCGTTTAACGACTACTATGGTAATCACCCCTTTCTTGAATCTCTCACGTTTCGCTTTTTCGCTAGCGAGGAAGAACTCATCAGGGAAGCAAATCGAGGGAGTATTCAAAGTTTTTCTCTCGCGCAAATCGAAAACATTCAGCGCATGAGAAATCCCGCATTCCCTGTATATTCTTTCACTTTGCCTCGATACTTTGCTCTGTTCTTTAACTTAGATCCTGCCGCAAACCAAGGCGAGTTGCGGGAGAGAACAATCAGAGAAGCTCTCTCGCTCGCAATCGACAAAGAAGAACTGGTGAACAAAGTATTTAGGAACGATGCCCATATCATACAGTCTCCGTTTCTCCCTTCCTTATTTGGTTTTGGGGAACCCGATCCGCCGGCTGGAGAGTCAAACAGAGAGAAAGCGCTTACACTCCTCGAGCAGGCAGGATATAGTAAACGCGAAGGAAAAATTGGCAAGCCGGAACTTACAGGAGAAGCACTCACTCGAGACCTTGATAAAGGCGCTACCGGAGAAGAGGTACGAAGACTCCAACAATGTTTAGCCCAAGATCCGCAGATATATCCCGAAGGAATCGTAAACGGAAGCTATGGAGCGCTTACCCAGAAAGCGGTTATTCGATTCCAGGAAAAGTACGCCGCAGAAGTGTTGGCGCCCATCGGCTTAACAAAAGGTACCGGGAAAGCGGGCTTGCTTACGCGGGAAAAACTTAATGCGCTTTGTTTTGCCGGAAGCGGAGAGCTTAGCCCGCTTACTATTACTATTTCTTTCCCCGACCAATCGCCGCTCAAAGAAGTAGCTTCGGAGCTCGAACGCCAGTGGGAAACATTCGGTGT
>MHTS01000019.1 GCA_001824915.1 Candidatus Wildermuthbacteria bacterium RIFCSPHIGHO2_01_FULL_48_27b
TTATAAAATAGAAACTTTGGACGGCCCCGAGATGCTGGATATCCCGCAAGGCGTGACCCACGGCGAAACACTGCAGATAAAAGGAAAGGGCGTACCGGTAGCGCGCGGCAAGCGCGGCGACCTGTATGTACGTATAAAAATAAACCTGCCGAGCAAACTCTCCCGCTCCGCTAAAGCTCTCATAGAAAAATTGAAGGAGGAGGGGATATAGTATAATTGGAACATGACTACCGAACTTAAAAATATACTAAAAAGAGTCGAAAAGTGGCCTAAAAAAAGGCAGGAGGACGCAACTCGTGCCTTACTTGAAGTAGAACAAAATCCGCTTCCTCGACGCACTCTGCTTACAAAAGAACAAATAAAAGAAGTCGAGAGCGTACAGCGCGGAATACGGGCAGGAAAAATAAAAATGCTTTCCGACAAGCAAGTTAAAGCGATGTGGAAATCATTCGGACTATAGAATGAGACTTACGTACACGCCTCAAGCTAAAGATCAGCTCCGTGCAATACTCCGATATATTGCGTTCCATAATCCGGAAGCCGCAGTTCGTGTTCTTGGACTCATACGTTCAGTAGCCGAACAATTACCAAACTTTCCACGCATGGGACACGAGAGTGTTATGCGCGATATCGCGTACGAACTGGTTGTCCCCGGAACATTTTATATTATCGTGTACGAAGTTTATAAAAAAGACGTGCGTATTTTGTCTATTTTCCACAGCCGCCAAAATCGGTAAAAGTGGTGGCCTGAATGTCCGCATAAAAATAAATTTGCCGAGCAAACTCTCCCGCGGGGCCAAAGCTCTCATAGAAAAACTGAAAGAGGAAGGAATATAAAAAAAACCGCGCAGTCTTTGCAGACTGCGCGGCGGTGTTAGCGGGTTTGAGAGCGGAGAAACTCCAGGAAGTCGTCCGGCATTTCAGGACGATCATCAAATGTTCCAAGGAAGCCACCGAGTTCTTCGGTCTCATCCTTTTCGCACCACCCGACCGTCCAGTTTTTGCGGACACTGACGCATGGTTTATCATCCAGCTCGCGGTATTGACGACGCAGTTCAAGCCAAAAGATTTTGTCGACGATGTCGTGAAAGCTACGCTTTCGGGCCATCTCGGCCACAAGCCGCAGTGTTTCCAGGTCATCCTCGAGCGCCACGATTGCCTGGAGTGCTTCCACCTTGTCCTTATTGGTTTTAGCCCTCTTCATCTCCTGATGTATTTTCTCGACAGTGGTGGCAATAGGCTTGCCGAGCGCGTTATGCTCGTTGCAAGCCATGCTACGAAGCGTGAAGAGGAGTTTGATGTCGTCGCTGGCCTCGCCCACGGCGCGGTAGTCTGCGTCAGGCTGCATATCCGGCTCGATGAACTGTTCCGGCTTAAGCGCCGCCAGACGTTCGACAATCTCGGCAATAACGCTCTTTGGGGATACCACGAGAGCATTCGATTGGCTCATTATCATCTCCTTTGGTAGGGTACGGAACTTGCGGTTTTATATCACAGGTTATGGTAGAAAACAAGAACCTCCGAAATACCGGTTTTTTAGGTATACTAGAGCACATGGCAGAAGATAAAAAGCGGCTTTTGACGGGTATACAGTCTTCGGGGCAGTTGCACATCGGCAACTATCTTGGGGCTCTAAAGCCTTTTGTGGAGAGCTACGATAAATACGAGAGCACGCTGATGGTCGCCGACTATCACGCACTTACCTCGTTGCGCAACCCGGACCAATTGCGGGAAAATATCGTAGATGTGGTTGCCGATTACATAGCGGTAGGGGTCAACCCGACAGTGGCGACTATCTTTAAACAATCCGACATTCTTGAGCATACTGAGCTTGCATGGATATTTGAGTGCCTGGTGACTGTGCCGTTTTTGAGCCAAGCTCACGCCTACAAAGACAAAGTATCCAAAGGGCTCGATGCGAACGCGGGGCTTTTTAATTATCCGATGCTGATGGCGGCTGATATTCTTCTGTACGACACCGACGTGGTGCCGGTGGGCGAGGACCAGCGCCAGCACATCGAGTACGCGCGCGAGGCGGCGGCAAAATTTAACCTCGCCTACGGCGAAACTTTTAAAGAGCCTAAAGAGATGATACTTAAAGATGTGGGCACGGTGCCCGGCGTAGACGGCAAAAAGATGAGTAAGAGCTACAACAACACTATCCCGCTCTTTGGCACCGACGAGGCTATACGCACCGCGGTCATGTCCATCAAGACCGACTCTACCGCAGTGGGCGCGCCGCTCAACCCGGAGACCGACATCACCTTCCAACTCCACGCTCACTTTACCCCCAACCTCGCCGAGATACAGAAGCGCTATATGGACGGCACGATAGGCTACAAGGAGTCTAAAGAGTTGCTTGCCAACAACATAATCGCCACCATATCGCCGATGCGCGAGCGCCGGGCGGCGCTAAGCCGCGAGGCGGTCATCCAAATCCTTAAAGACGGCGCCGAAGTCGCCAGAGCAAAAGCGTCTGCCAAAATGAAACTCGTGCGGGAAAAGGTAGGAGTGGCGCTCTACTAGTAGATATGGTATAATATTCTCAGCAGTACTTACAAAACGATACAGGAGGCTAACATGCCAAGAAGGCAAATAAGCGAAGAGGAATATGAGGCGTATGCTGCGGAGTTTAATCGCCGCTCTACTCTGGCTCAAGAAAAAGGCGAAGAAATCCGCAAAACCTTGGAGCCCAAGCTCATTGCCGAAGGCTTCAAAGGCTGGCACGCCTATGTGGACGTCTATACCGGCAGATATGTGGTCGGTCGGGATTATGAAGAAGCGGCAAAAAAAGCCAAAGCAGAACTCGGTTCTGGCCGTCTCTGTTGGGGGTTCGATATTGGGGTTCCGCCACAAATTTACCTCGGTGGGGCTTTTCTTTCCAAAGAGGTGGCTTGATGACAAAAATTCTACGTGGTTATCTAGACATCCACGGCAGAGCCATTGTTGGTCTTAAGTTGGGTCGCGGTGAATACGTCAGCGCCCAAGTTGATACCGGATTTAATGGCCTGCTACTTTTTTCCTCCAGCCATGCTCTAGAACTCGATTTGGGACTGCCGGAGGAATACGATAGCTTTCCGGGAGCGGGAGGAACGGCGGTACTGGCGGGTGAAGTTACCGATGTACCCTACTATTGGTTTGACGAGTATAGAACCGGCACTATTCTAGTGAGTGCACCTCCAGCCCCGGGCAGTCTCACTCACCGAATCTCACTCGATGAACAGGAGCCGATGGCTCTGCTCGGCACACGGATGTTACGAGGATGCCACCTGTCGATGCATTTTTGGGCAGGCACCAAGTTTCCTGTTAAAATAAGAAAACTGAATCGTTAATCTCTCAGACCCGCCTCGGCGGGTCTTTACTTATCAAATAGACTGATTATTGCTATAGTTAAGTACACATTTTATATGGAAAGGACTTTAATTGGAGAACTGGCGGGGAAGAAGGGAGAGGCTGTTTTAATACAGGGCTCCGTAAGCGTGCGGCGAGACCAAGGCAAGATGGTTTTCTTTGACTTCCGCGACCGCTCCGGCGCGGTGCAGGGAGTTGTGCTCCCGAAATCGGAGGCGATAGAAACGGCTAAAGAGGTGCGCAATGAGTACGTGGTGTCGGTGGAGGGCAAGGTTAATGCCCGGCCGGAAAAGAATGTTAAGGCCGACACCCAAAATGGCGACATAGAGCTGGAGGTTACAAAAATAGAAATAATTTCCAAAGCAGAAATTCCGTTCGAGCTTGGGAGCGAGGTTAACCTCGACACCTACCTCGACCATATGCCTTTTACGCTGCGCTCCGAAAAAGCCAAGCAAATATTTAAAGTGCAGGAGGCGATAATACAAGGCTTCCGCGACGGCATGAAGGCGCAGGACTTTGTAGAGTTCCAGGCGCCTGCGCTCGTGGGAGGCGACGCCGAAGGCGGCGCGGCGGCGTTCAAGGTTGACTACTACTACGACCAAAAAGCTTTTTTGGCGACCAGCCCGCAGATTTATAAGCAAATAATGGTGGGCGTATTTGAGCGCGCCTTTACCACTCCCAAAATATTCCGCGGAGAAAAGCACTCAACCAGCCGGCACTTAAGCGAGTATTCGTCGCTCGACTTCGAAATGGGATTTATAAAAGACCATACCGATGTCATGGCAGCGCTCGAGCGCACCATGCGCCTCATTGTCGACAAAGTCGGCTTACCGGTGGTGATGCCTGAAAAAATTCCTGTACTCAAACTGCGCGAGGTGCAGAAAATCCTCGGAGTCTCAACCGACGAACCCGACCTCGAGCCCGAGCACGAGCGTGCGATATGCGAATGGGCGCTTAAAGAACATAACTCCGACTTTGTGTTTGTGACGCACTATCCCGTAAGTAAGCGGCCGTTTTATACGTATGAAGATGAGAACGATAAGGGCTATACCAAGAGCTTTGACCTACTCTTCCGCGGGCTTGAGATTACGACCGGCGGACAGCGCGTCCACAACCACGACGAGTTGGTAGATAGGATGAAGGGGCGCGGGCTTAAACCCGAGCTCTTTTCCTACTATCTGCAGGCCTTTAAGGTCGGCATGCCGCCGCACGGCGGCTCGGCCACGGGGCTGGAGCGCCTTACCGCCCGACTGCTCAACCTCCCCAACGTCAAAGAAGCAACCCTCTTCCCCCGCGACCTCAACCGCATCGACACCCTCCTCTCGACAGACAAAAAAGAATAAAAAAAACACCGGGGTTGCCGGTGTGGAGAAATGGAGGAAATTAGGTAGGTCCCCTTGGGCGTGGACCCGGCAAAGGAGGTAGGACCAAGAGGACCCAATATTTTCTCCGGCAGTTACCCACCGAAGCGGACAGTGGTAGCGCCACCGCCCGTTTACCTTCCTCCTCCTAACTGAACAAGCCTAAGGGTACTTTATCATACTTTTATTTTATTGAAAGTGTTGTGTTTTAAGGCTATAATCGGCAAATGAAATTCCAGCATAAGGCGGGGAGGGGAGCCGTTAAAATACGCTTTATTTCAGGCTCTTTAAACCGTTTTGACGGCAAAACCCTGTCGGTTGGTATAGGTCAAGGAGACACCTTAAAACCAGGGCTCTCCAAGGTGTCACCTTTAACGCGGAGGGAGTTTGTTTTGGTCATGCGCAAGGTTGTCGCGACCGCCAAGGCCAACAAAATTAAATCTATTGCTGTCAGCTTTACCGACCTTAAGTCGCTCGCGCCGAAGGACATGGGCGATTATGAAATCGGGCGCGTTGCC
>MHTS01000020.1 GCA_001824915.1 Candidatus Wildermuthbacteria bacterium RIFCSPHIGHO2_01_FULL_48_27b
AAGAAAGCCAGACAAAACCTCCCCAAGCAAACAAGAAAGCAGCAATAATAGGTACGACAATCACGAGAATGAATTCAATGATATTGTGCAAGAGCGCAAATACATGGCAAAGGGTGCATGGAGGCTGTGCTTCTCCGCCGCACGGAATAAGGCCTTGCGCCTGCGCGGTTTCCGGAGCAGCAAGTAACACTAGAGTGCCGAATACTTCGATTGCAATAACTCCGAAAACGAGGATTTTAGACATGAGTATATTATACGAGAACAAGAAGAAAAAACAAAGTGCCCCTGGAAGGAATCGAACCCTCGTCAACGGATTAAGAGTCCGCAGCTTTACCACTAAGCTACAGGGGCGCGAGTCAAAGTATTGACTCGCGCGGGCGTTTTAGGAAAATTTGCAATTTTCCGTTAAGAAACGCCCGGGGTTATACATTGACTAGCATGTGCGCCTGCCAGGATTCGAACCCGGAACCTCCACGTCCGAAGCGTGGCGCTCTATCCAATTGAGCTACAAGCGCAATCTGTGCAAATAAATCCTACCACAAAAATTGAAAAATTCAAGGATTTAAGATAGATTAATGCTATGGTTTCAGGAATTCCACGGGAGGTTTTGGAGGTTGTGGGCAAGCTCGAAAAAGCTGGGTTTGATGCGTATGTGGTGGGCGGGTGCGTGCGCGATTTGCTGCTGGGCAGAGAACCTGAAGATTGGGACGTAACAACCAATGCAAAACCAGAAGAAGTCCAAAAGATTTTCCCTGAAAGCTTTTATGAAAACAAGTTTTTCACTGTAACGGTCCAGACGCAAAGCGAGAATCCAAAGCTCAAGGGAATCGAGGTTACCACGTACCGTTCCGACCACAAATATACAGATCGAAGGCGGCCAGAAGAGGTGAAGTACGCAAAAACAATTGATGAGGATTTGTCGCGCCGCGATTTCACCGTAAACGCCATCGCCCTGGGGTTTCATGAAGCACGCAGCATGAAACATGAAACAGCAAAAGAAGAAGGCTTCATGCTTCAAGCTTCAGGCTTCATGATTGTTGATCCTTTCGAGGGGCAGAAAGATTTGAAAAGAAAAATTATCCGCGCAGTGGGAAATCCCGAAGAGCGTTTTGCCGAAGACGCGCTGCGCATGATGCGAGCCGCGCGGCTCGCCACGGTTCTGAATTTTACAATCGAAGAGAAAACCAGGAAAGCCATTCAGGAGAAATCGGCTCTTCTCAAAGAAATTTCAAAAGAGCGCGTGCGGGATGAATTGGTGAAAATCATTATGGCAGCTCGCGCGCGGGAAGGCATCGAATTGCTTTACGAACTCAAGCTTTTACAGTATAGTATGCCAGAACTCGAGGAAGGCTATGGGGTGCAGCAAAACAAGCATCACAAATATACGGTTTGGGAACATAATTTGTTCTCGCTCGAGTACGCCGCCAAGCAACAATGGAATCTTGCCGTGCGTGTAGCCGCGCTTTTGCATGATGTGGCAAAGCCCCGGGTTAAAGAGGGAGAAGGTTCAGACGCCACTTTTTACAACCACGAAGTCGTGGGCGCCAGTATGGCAAAGCAGATTCTCACGCGCCTGAAGTTCCCGGGCAAAGATATTGAGAAAATCATCAAACTCATCCGCTACCATATGTTTTACTACAACGTGGATGAGGTGACCGAGTCTTCGGTGCGTCGCTTGGTTCGAAAGATAGGCGCAGAGAACATTGAAAATTTGCTTCAACTGCGTATGGCAGATCGCATTGGCTCGGGTGTTCCTAAAGCGCAACCCTATAAACTTAGGCATTGGCAGTATATGATAGAAAGGGTTTCCCGAGATCCCCTTTCGGTAACGATGCTTAACATCAAGGGCGACGATATTCTGAAATTGCTTGGCATATCTCCGGGCCCAAGAGTTGGATGGTTCCTTCACGTTCTTTTTGGCGAAGTGCTGGACGATCCGAAGAAAAACGATAAGGCGTATCTGGAAGGCCGCCTCAAGGAACTGCATAAACTTTCGGATGAGGAACTGCAGAAGTTTGCGAAAAAAGTAAAAGAAGAAATGGAGCGCGTGGAAGCCGCGGCAGATGAAAGCGTTAAACAAAAATATTTCGTGAAATAGCGCTCCTACGAATATACGAATACAAAACGCGGGGATTAGTGTAGCGGCAACACGCATGGTTCGGGTCCATGAGATGGTGGGTCCAACTCCCACATCCCCGACAGAGAGTGAGGATCCGCCAGCTGGCGGAGACGAACGACGGGCCTATAGTAAAGTGGTATTACGCGGCATTCGCATTGCCGAGGCGGGAGTTCGATTCTCCCTAGGTCCACCAAACAGGAAATTGCAATCAAGAGGCAGTCGCCCTGCTTCGCTCGGCGACCAAATAGTAAGGAATTTTCGGGAAAAAAGCAGTTGGCGATTCTGTATTTTGGGAAAAGAAAAATTTTCATTAATAACAGAAATCTATCAAGATTCTGTTTTTTGCATTGGGGTTGACATCCGAAGGGAGGTGTGATAAGGTGGGGGCATGAATGAAATGTCCGCGGAGCGGGCATTCTTTTGTAAATATGATCGATTTTAAAAATTTCGGAATATTGCTCGATAGCATCGCGGAAGAAAAAGGCTTGTCCCGAGAACGGGTATTGGAAACTGTGGAGCAGGCGCTTGCCGCGGCCTACAAAAAAGAGTTTGGAAAACGCGGGCAAAATATCAAAGCATCCCTCGATATCAAAACAGGGAAGGTTGAGTTTTGGCAGGTGAAGCTCGCGGTCGATGAAAGCATGATTTATTCAGAAGAAGAGCTGGCGGCGATGAAAGAAAAAGAATCGGGAGAGGAAGAGTCTTCCTTCTCAGCCAGCGAGGCGGATTCGGAGGGTAAAAAAGTACGATTCAATCCCGAGCGGCATATTATGCTCGAGGAAGCGCAAAAAATAAAAAAAGACGCAAAGCCGGGAGATGAAATTGAACTTAAGCTGGAGCCCAAGACCGACTATGGCAGGATAGCGGCGCAAACCGCAAAGCAGGTTATTCTGCAGAAAATCAGGGAAGCAGAGCGGGCTTCTGTACTCGATGAGTTTCAGTCCAAAGAAGGAGAGTTGGTTTCGGGTTTGGTGCAGCGCGTGGAAGGAAGAATGGTATTCGTGGATTTGGGTAAGACCTTAGGCGTGCTCCCCGCAGAAGAACAGGTTTCGGGCGAGTTTTATCGGGTTGGTCAACGTTTGAAGTTTTATCTTATGCGCGTGGAAGATTCTCCGAGAGGTCCTCTGATTTTTCTTTCGAGAGCGTATCCCAAATTTATATCAAAGCTTTTTGAACTCGAAGTCCCGGAAATCGGATCCGGGGGCGTTGAGATAAAAGGAATCACGCGGGAAGCCGGTTCCCGCACCAAGGTAGCAGTCGCGTCGAACGCAGACGGGGTGGATCCGGTAGGTTCTATGGTGGGCCAGCGGGGCACGAGAGTTTCCGCGGTGATCAACGAGTTGGGAGGAGAAAAAATCGATATTATAGAATGGGCAGAAGATCCGGAAGCATACATTGCCAACGCGCTTTCACCCGCAAAGGTTCTCCAGGTAGAAGTAGAGGGGAAAAACAAGGCAGTAGCCATTGTGGCAGAAGACCAACTCTCTCTCGCGATTGGAAGAGACGGGCAAAACGTGAGGTTGGCGGCAAAGCTTACGGGTTGGAAGATTGACGTGCGCACTCCCGAAGGGAAAGATGTAGAAACGGGAGAGCCTGATACGGAAAAGTCAGAAGCATGAAATTTTCAAAGAAGAAATTGCCCAAATCTCAGATTGCCCTTGAGGTGCAACTGACTCCGGAGGAACTTGATAACCACAGAGAGAAGGCCGTAATGACTCTCGCAAAAGATTTGCGCCTCGAAGGATTTCGGCCCGGCCATGTCCCCCTGCAGGTTGCCGAGAAGCATGTGGGAGAAGCAGCGGTTCTTAGCGAAGCCGCAAGGTTTGCCATCGCGGAGGTCTATCGCAATATTGTGGAACAAGAGCGTTTGGATGTGATCGGAGAACCTGAAGTGCGGGTATTGAAATTGGCTTTCGGTCCGCCAGCTGGCGGATTGGAGTTTCGCGTGCAGGTGGCAGTGTTGCCGGACATTGAGTTGCCTGACTATAAAAAAATTGCCGGGACCGCGATACGTAAGGAGGTTCGGGTGGAGGAGAAAAACGTGGACGAAACCCTGCAATGGCTTAGGGAAAGCAGAAAAGTAAAAGACGCGTCCGGGCAGGACGTGATTCCAGAGGCGACTAATGAGTTTGCTAAGAGCGTGGGCAATTTTGCGGATTTAGCAAGTTTGCGCGCAAGTATTCAAGAAGGTTTGCGGCATGAGAAGGAAATGCAGGAAAGGGATCGCCTCAGGCAGGAAATTATAGAAAAGATAGCCGCCCGCTCGAAGCTCGAAATTCCAGATGTGCTTGTTGAGCGGGAGAAACAGGTATTGCTTTCAGAGGTTAAGCGAGGAGTAGAGCAAATGGCGCAGATGCCCTTCGCGGAATACGCGCGAAAAGCCGGCAAAACCGAGCAGGAGCTATTCGAATCGTTCGGGCAAGAGGCAGAACAAAGAGTAAAACGATTTTTGGTGCTGCGCGAGGTTGCTAAGAGAGAAAGCATTACCCCAACGCCAGAGGAGGTGACGCAGGAAGCAGACGCAATTTTGGAACATTACGCCAGCCTCCAAAAGGCCAAGAAAGCACTTGATCCTGATCGGCTCAAAGAGTATACTGAAGGCGTGTTGCGGCACGAAAAGACGCTGCAATTTTTAGAACAATTTGTAAAATCATGAATCTTATTCCAACTGTTATCGAAAAATCGCAATACGGAGAGCGGGCGTACGATATCTATTCGAGATTGCTCAAAGAGCGCATTATCTTTTTGGGCGCGCCCATCAACGACATTGTGGCAAACTCGGTAATCGCCCAGATGCTGTTCTTGGAGTCCAAGGATCCCAAAAAAGACATCCAGCTGTACATCAATACGCCTGGTGGCGTGGTCACGGGCGGGCTTGCCATTTACGATACGATGCAATACGTGAAATGTCCTATCTCTACAGTTTGCGTAGGCATGGCAGCTTCCATGGGAGCGGTGCTTTTGGCAGCCGGACAGAAAGGAAAACGCTTCGCTCTTCCCAATTCCCAGATTATGCTTCATCAGCCCATCGGGGGCGCTACTGGTCAGGCCGTTGAGATTGAAATTACGGCCAAGCAGATCGTGAAGATCAAAGAAAGGCTTAATCAAATTCTCGCGAAACATACGGGCCAGCCGTTCGACAAAGTAGAGAAAGACACGGACCGCGACTTTTATCTTTCCGCTCACGAAGCCAGAGATTATGGCTTAATCGACAAAGTCATCGAGGAAAAGGAGCAGAAATAGCGAAAAGCGAGGATTGGCCTTATTTTTGACAAGCAAAGAGAAGTTTGGTATACTCCACGCAGAGAATTTATTTTGACTTTTGGATTTATTCCACGAGTTTTATGAAAATCCAATCGCTCAACCGAATATATGACCGAACAATTAACCTTGCTTGTAGCAGGCGTACTTTCGCTTGCCGCGGGTTCTCTTCTTGGGTACTTAGCTCGACAGTCCATAGCCAGAAGGCAAATAGGCACTTTAGAGCAGAAAGTTCAACAGAAAATTAAGGAGGCGGGAGAGGAGAGCGAAAAAATTATCTCCGAGGCCAAAACGCAGGCGAAAGAGGTTACCTCAACCGCAAAGTCAGAAGAAGAGCGCCGAAGACAATCGTTTCTCAAAACCGAACAAGTGCTTTTACAGCGCGAAGAAACTCTCACCAAGAGAATTGTTGGCTTTGACGCAAAAGAAGAGGAATTCAGGACCAAGGTAGAAAAACTGCAAGCGAGTGAAAAAAATCTGGAGCAGGCGAAAGAAGAGGTATCAAAAAAACTGGAGGAAGCGGCGCAGCTGTCCCGTGAAGAGGCAAAGAAAGAATTGTTTAACCGCGTGGAGAAAGAATGCGAACAAGATTTGGTGGGGCGTGTGCGGAAACTCGAGGCGGAAGGGCGGGATCGGTTTGACCGCAGGGCAAAGGAAATTGTAGCGTATGCCATTCAGAAAACTGCGGTTTCCCAGACGCAGGAAATTACCACGACTACCGTGATTCTGCCTTCCGAAGATCTCAAAGGAAAAATCATCGGGAAAGAAGGAAGAAACATCCGCTCTCTGGAGCGGTTGGCCGGAGTGGAAATCGTGGTAGACGAAACGCCCGAAACCGTAATAATTTCCGGATTCGATCCTCTGCGCCGCCACATCGCGAAAGTTGCGCTCGAGCGGCTCATTAAAGATGGGAGAATTCACCCAGCGAGGGTGGAAGAAGAGGTGGCGAAGGTGCAGGCGGAAGTCGAAGAACAAATGCGGGAGGCCGGCGAAGCTGCCAGTTTTGATTTGGGCATTGTCGGGCTGGATCCCAAACTTGTTCAGCTTTTGGGAAGAGTGAAGTTCCGCACGAGCTATGGCCAGAACGTGCTTCTGCATTCCGTAGAGGTAGCGTATTTGGCTTCCGCGCTCGCCGCGGAAATCGGAGCTGATGTGAATGTGGCAAAGAAAGCGGGGTTGTTCCACGACATAGGCAAGGCGCTCGACCATCAGGTGGAGGGTTCGCACGTGGAAATTGGCATGCGCGTTTTGGAGAAGTTCGGAGTAGAAAAAGAGGTAATCACCGCAATGAAGTCGCACCATGAAGATTATCCTTATGAGTCGATTGAAGCGGTGTTGGTGCAGACGGCAGATGCGATTTCGGCTTCCCGCCCAGGCGCGAGAAAAGACACGCTCGAAAACTACTTAAAGCGAATCGGAGAGTTGGAGTCGCTCGCTACTGCTTTTGAAGGCGTTGAGAAGGCATATGCTATTCAGGCGGGAAGGGAAATTCGGGTGTTTGTGCGGCCCGAAAAAATTGATGATGTCACTGCTCAAAAGCTCGCGCGAGACATCGCGCGGAGAATTGAAGGGGAACTCCATTACCCGGGCGAAATTAAGGTAACTCTCGTGCGAGAGAATCGCTTTATAGAATACGCCCGTTGAGAAATCGCCCCGACCCCCGGCTTAAGAAACCCTCGGTTTCTTACGTCGCTTCGCTCCTATTTTCCTACACGGGGTGATTTCCGATTTTCCTGCGGGAAAATCTGTGCAAAAACCGCTCCTTGCAGAGCGGTTTTTGGTATGTTATTATTCTTTGCGATATGGAAGAAGCAGCATTTCACGGAGAAACCGTTATAACATTTCTTTGGATTGCGGTAATCTTGCTTGCGGCGAAAATAGCAAGCTTGGTAGAGAAAATCGGGCAGCCCTCGGTGCTGGGAGAGCTTGTTATGGGAGTGCTCCTTGGGAATCTTACGTTGCTGGGGATTCACGTATTTGAGCCTATGAAACACGACTCTATTATTGCTTTCCTCGCGGAACTTGGAGTCGTAATTTTGCTGTTTCAAATTGGTTTGGAGTCGAATATTGCAAAAATGCGCAAGGTTGGAATTCGCGCGTTTTTAGTCGCGACTATTGGCGTTATCGCGCCTTTCGTTTTGGGAACATATATAGTTGGTCCTTGGCTTTTGCCCGGATTAAACCAGAATACCTATCTGTTTCTGGGGGCCGCATTAACTGCGACTTCGGTTGGCATCACAGCGCGCGTATTCCAAGATTTGGGTAAGCTGCATATTTCCTCTGCGCAGATTGTGCTGGGAGCTGCGGTGATAGATGACGTTATGGGGCTTATTATTCTCGCCGTAGTTTCTGCTTTGGTAACGGTGGGTGCCGTAAGCCTCGGGGTTATCAGTACTATCGTGGCAGAAGCAATTTTATTTTTGGTTGGCGCGATCGTGATTGGTCATTTTGCCGCGCCCTTTTTAGGGAAAGTCCTCTCCAAAATTAACACGGGTGTAGGGATGAAATTCGCTTTGGCCATAAGCTTTGGGTTGGTGTTTGCATACCTTGCAAAAGCGCAATTTGGCCTGGCTTCTATTGTGGGGGCATTTGCTGCGGGCCTCGTGCTTGATCCGGTGCACTTCCGTTTTTTCCGCGAACCCAAGGTGCTTGAAGATTTCCGCGAAGCCACAAAAGATGCGAATGGAGAATTGCGCGAGCGCATTAAGAATGTAATTGAGCACCATTCGCACCGACACGTAGAAGATTTGACTGATCCGCTCGCTCACTTTTTTGTACCTATTTTTTTTGTGATGACAGGTATGTCGGTACAGTTGGCAACGTTGTTTAATCCCCAAGTTCTTCTCGTTGCCCTTGCTATCACAGGAGTAGCCGTTGTGGGAAAAATTGCTGCCGGAATTGCGGCGGGAAAGGGAGATCGTTTGCTCGTAGGCCTCGGCATGATACCAAGGGGAGAAGTCGGGTTAATTTTTGCTACTATGGGAGCTTCGTTGGGCGTGGTTCCTCCCGATGTGTTCTCGATTATTGTGATTATGGTAATTCTTACCACATTGCTCACGCCGCCTATTCTCGCTTTTCTCCTCAAACGCAAAGGCGGTGGAGAAATCTCTACTCCATCTTCTATTGCTGCGCTTGCGCACGCATAATCTCCTTGAAAAGGAGGAAAGTGTACTGGAGTATATTTACGATTTCGCTCGAACCTATTTTATGCGAAACTCCTGACGAATGAAAGCCGCTTCGCCCCGCCGCCCCTGTCCGATTGAAGGCAAAGCTGATAATTGCTCTCCCATGAAAAGGCCGCCCTTCCCAGGGCAGTTTTCTTTTAACTCTTGACAGGTGCATAGGGGAGGGATAGAATATAACAATGGAGTTATATTATAGGAATTATAGGCCTATTATGATATGGAATTTTACTTCTGGAAGGCTTCAGACGGGAAGCTACCCGTTAAAGAATTTATCCGACGGGAGATAGACAAGCAGAATGCGGGAAAGTTTTGGCAACGACTGGAGTTCTTTCGGGAGTTGTCGATTTCCTCGATGTGGAGGGAGCAACATTTGGGCCATTATGATCACGAATTAGATTATTTACGCATAATTCTGAAAGGAGTTTACTGTAGAATATTTTGTATCGTGGAAGGGCAAAAGTGCATTCTTTTTCATGCTTTTATCAAGAAAGGGAATAAGATTCCTGCGAAAGAGGCAAAAATAGCGAAAGAAAGAGTCCGCATCTACAAGTCGAGGTAGAGGATAAAGAATAATCACCATAGCGCTATGAAAAAGTTAAAAGAATCTCAGTTGAAGAGTTTAGAGGAAGTAAAGGCAGACCTTCTTAAGGAAAAGGGGTTTCGAGAGGAGTACTTTAAAGAAGATCCTGATTTTGAAATAGCAAAAGAGGTCGTGCGGGCAAGGATCGCTAAAGGGCTTACTCAAGAGGAGCTTGCAAAACGAGTTGGGACGCAACAGCCAAGTATTGCACGGTTAGAAAGTGGTTCCTACACTCCCTCTTTTAAGTTGCTTAGGGCAGTTGCAGATGCCCTTAACGTTACGCTCAACGTTCGCTTCGGAAAGATGCAGGAGTTTGGTATCAGTGTGAGCACCCCTCTTGTAGAGTCCAAAATGGATTGGAAGGTTCGGCGTATGGTCTCCTTTTCATCGGGGGACTCGTCCCAGGAGAATATTGAGAACGAGGTAAGGTTATAAGTTGGAGATAAGCAATTTTTTATGGGCAAAAACGAGAAACTGCAACACCGTTGGTCAATTTTGTGCAGAGAATCTAGCATCGATTCGCAGACGAATAACATCAGCTTGTTTAACATACTCGAACAGGTTGGGATCGACGCGGAGGTTTTTGCGGAGAAAAAAGGGGGAGCGATTCCCATGAATCTCGAACTCGTGACTCTATGGGAGAAACAGGTAGAGGAAGAAGGGGTGGATGCTGAAGTCGAGGTAGAGCTTCAGGACCCAGACGGCAAGCCCCTGGGGAAATTTCCTTACACCATTTCCGTACCTAAGAGGCGGCACCGTCATCTCGTAAAGCTAAACGGATTACCAGTGACCGAGAAGTCCGGGCGTTATACCTTCAAGATTCGGAAAAGGGAAGGAGGAGAAAGTAAGTTTGTAGAAGTTGGGGAGGTACCGGTTGAGATAAATATTAGGTATGTACTTCGCAAACAACGAGAAAAGGCCAGAAAAATCCAGTAGAGAAAACCGCCCTTCGACAAGCTCGGGGTGGTTTTCTGTTTGGTGGAGCGGGCGATGGGAGTCGAACCCACATTTTCACCTTGGAAGGGTGACATAATAGCCGTTATACGACGCCCGCATTTTACCCCGGCCCCCAGCTTAATCCGCCAGCTGGCGGATCGGTTTCTTAGCTCGCCCCTTTGGGGCTCGGATTTTCCTACACGGGGTAAAATGGATTTCTGCTTTGCAGAAATCGTGTCGGAGCGCCGGGAGTCGAACCCGGTCTACCTGCTCCCAAAGCAGGCGTACTACCGCCATACTCCGCTCCGATCGTGAGTTTATCTATACCATTTTTGCGCACTCTTTTCAATATGTGATATAATTCTTCAATGACATTCCGCGACTTTTTTTTGAGATTGAATGTGACCGAAGAGTGCAAAAAGTACAGTACTCCTCTGTGGCAATGTCCGCAATTTCTGTTTTTGATGATGGGCGGGCTTATCATCGTCTCGGTAGTCGCGTCGTTTGCCATAGGAAGACAATATATTGCCGACCCCCAAATTACTTTGCTGTTGATTTTGGCGCTTTCAGGGGTGTTGCTTTCTATCGCGTTTATCATTACTCGGAGTTTTGAACAGTTGGCAGAAGCAAATCGCTTGAAAACCGAGTTTATCAGCATTGTTTCCCACCAGCTTCGCTCTCCTCTTACCAATCTCAAATGGGGATTGGATTTTCTAATGGGTGAGGGTGCCGCCAGAAATCAGCAGGAAACAAGTTATTTTCATATCTTGAAGGAAAACATAGGGAGGATGCACGAACTCGTGAACGACTTGCTTACGGTTTCGAGAGTGGAGCAGGGCACGTTTCCTTTCCAGGAAAAAGAATTTGAGCTCGAGGAAGTCATAAAGCAGGTGTTGGTGGAATTCCAATCGGCTTCGCATGCTTCGAATATTGAGATAAAGGTAGAGAGAAAAGGTAGCCCCAAGCTGTACAATGATCCTTCGCTTGTGCGTCATGCGTTGGGAAATTTGCTTGACAACGCCATCAGATACGCCTGGAAAGACGGAGAAGCGGTGCCCAAGGAGGATAGGCGGGAGAATCGCATTGTTATCCGGTATTTTCCAGAAGGGCAAAATGTGCGCGTGGAGGTGGAGGATAACGGAGTGGGCATTCCCGCGCACGACCAAAAGTACATATTCCAGAAATTTTTCCGTTCATCCAATGCGGTGCGGCGCCAGACAGAGGGGTCGGGGCTCGGTCTTTTCATCGTGAAGTCGCTGCTTGAAAAAACGGGAGGAGGAATTGGGTTTCATTCCACAGAAGACAAAGGGTCGACGTTTTGGTTTACATTGCCCCTATCATCAAAAGCTCGCCTTAGTGCAAAGGCGGGGTAGAAACGAGGAGGGGCAAAACGCAGAAAAAGAAAAGCTACAACAGGCATACCATACTATGAAAAAGATTTTATTTATCGAAGACGAGGCCGCGATTCACAAAACTCTTTCCGACGCGCTGGAAAAAGAGGAATACGAAATTATCTCCGCGTTGGACGGGGAGATTGGGTTGCGGCTTGCGAAAGAGAAAGCTCCTGATCTTATACTGCTTGACTTGGTGCTTCCTAAAATAGACGGGTTTGAAGTGCTCAAATCTCTCAAGGCGAACACGGAAACCGAAAGGATTCCGGTCATTGTACTCACAAATCTTGAGCAGATGGAGGATATCCAGAAAGCTATAGATCTGGGAGCAAGAACGTATCTCGTAAAATCAAACTACGACCTGAAAGAGGTTGTGGATAAAATTAAGAAAGCAACGGAGGAAGTGTAGCTACGTATTGCATATGCGCGTTGACGAGGCACAACTTAAAGCGTTTCTTTTGGATGCGGGTTTGCTGCAGGAAAAGGATTTCAAAGAGGCAGTCAGCAAGGCGAAGAAAACGGGGAAAAGGGTGAGAGACGTGTTACTTGCCGATGGGCTGATCCCGGAAGACGAGCTGATGAAATTGGAAGGGTATATTTTGGGAATCCCGTTTGTAAATCTTGAGAAGGAGAAAATTGATCCTGCGGTTCTAAAGATAATCCCAGAGCCCGTTGCCAGGGCACATAATATTGTTGCTTTCCGGCAGAAGGGACCAGATCTCGAAGTTGCGATGCTTGATACCGATGATCTTGCGACCATTGATTTTGTCAAGAAAAAGGCGAACCTCAAGATTCTTCCTCGACTCACAACTCCGGAGAGCATCAAGTATGTCCTGCAGCAGTACTCCAAAACGCTTCAGGCAGAGTTTGGGGATATTATTCAGAAAGAGGTAACCGGTATTAAAGCTTTTTCTGAAAAAATAGGGCAGGAGGCTTCGGGGACAGAAGAATTGCAGAAGGTTGCTCAAGAACTCCCCGTTATTCGTATCGTTGATACGCTGCTTAAGCATGCTATCTTGCAGCGCGCTTCTGATATTCATATTGAACCAACAGAGAAAGAAGTGGTTGTGCGGTATCGGATTGATGGCGTTCTGCGCGACGCCATGGTGCTGCCTAAACAGGCCGCAGATGGGATTGTGGCGCGCATCAAGGTTCTTTCGAGCCTCAGGCTCGACGAGCACCGCTTGCCGCAGGACGGCAGGTTCAAAATTGAAAGCGATGAATATAAATACTCTGCACGTGTTTCTGTCTTGCCAGTGTTCGACGGAGAAAAGGTGGTGATGCGTTTGCTGGCGGAAGGATCACAGGTGTTTACACTGGAAGAACTTGGGGTGCGAGGAGAAGCATTGGAACATCTGCAGCATAATCTAAAAAAACCTGTGGGTATGCTTTTGGTAACTGGACCCACGGGATCGGGCAAAACAACGACGCTGTACACCATGATGGATTTGCTCAACACGCCCGAGGTGAATATTTCTACGGTAGAAGATCCTATTGAATACCGAATGCCTCGCGTAAACCAGACTCAGATCAATCCGAAGGTAGGTTTAACCTTTGCGTCCGGCTTGCGCTCTCTTCTTCGTCAAGACCCCGACATTTTAATGGTGGGAGAGATTCGGGATCAGGAAACCGCGAATCTCGCTATTAACGCCGCTCTCACGGGGCACTTAGTGCTTTCTACGCTTCATACGACCAATGCGGCAGGAAGTCTTCCGCGGCTGCTTGATATGGGGGCCGAGCCCTTTTTGATTTCTTCTACTTTGAATGTGGTGGTCGCGCAGCGTTTGGTGCGGCGCCTCACCGAAGAAAAAGAAGAATACAAATTCTCTGAGAAAGATGTGCGGGATTTATCCGCGTATTGCAATGTGGAGAAAGTAGTGAATATTCTGCGGCAGGGAAAAATTATCAAAGCGAAAGAAACTCTCCAGGATGTTCCCTTTTGGAAGCCTAAGCCCAGCGCCGAAGCCCTTGATGGATACAAGGGGCGGGTAGGCATCTATGAGGTGCTCCCGGTAACAGAAAGTATCAAAGAACTCATTGTTGCCCGTGCCACTTCAGACAAGATTCAGGCTCAGGCAGAATCGGAGGGAATGGTAACTATGGTAGAAGACGGAATTGTGAAAGCAGCGCAGGGACTTACTACCATTGAGGAGGTACTGCGCGTGATTACAGAATAAGGTATGCCAGCTTACTTTTACACAGCGATTACGGCGACCGGCGAGAAAGTTTCGGGATCCGAGGTCGCGCAAGACGAGCGCACATTGGCAAATATTCTTCGAGAGAAAGGATATTTGTTGACGACCGCGACAACGGAACAAGCAAAAAAGAAGGTTCTTTCTTTTGGTCCTTTTTTGGACAGGTTCCACCCCGCTTCGCTTACGGATAAATTGCTATTCACGAGAAACCTTCAGGTTATGGTTGCAGCTGGCGTTCCTCTTCCCAAAGCGCTTGATATTCTCTCTGCCCAGACGGAAAGTAAAAGTTTTCGGAAGGTCCTTTTGGAAATAAAGAAAGAAGTAGTAGAAGGGCAAAGTCTCTCGGATTCCATGGGGAATTATCCCGCGATTTTTTCCGAGTTGTTCACCAATATGATTAAGGTGGGCGAGGAGTCAGGAACGTTGGAACAGGTATTGCAGCAGCTTACTCTTCAGCTTGAGCGTTCCCACGAGTTGCGCTCAAAGGTCTTGGGCGCTTTAATGTATCCCTCCGTGGTTATAGCGGCAATGCTTGGCGTGGGAACGCTCATGCTTATAGTGGTGATTCCTCAGCTCGCCGCGACATTCAGAGAGCTCGAGGTTCCTCTTCCATTGACGACGAGCATCGTGATTGGTTTGGGAACATTTCTATCTAAGTTTTGGTATATCGCATTTCCCGCGCTGTTCGGGTTCTTGGTGCTTGCGTTTCGGCTTACGAAGACAAAGGTAGGCAAGCGGGCATTCGACGCTTTTATTCTGAAAGCTCCCCTGTTCGGCGGCATTACTCAAAAAATGAACGCGGCCCTCATGACAAGAACTTTGAGCTCTTTGATTACTTCGGGCGTACCGATTGTGCGTTCCCTGGAAATTACTTCCAAGGTGCTGGGGAATATCTATTTTCAAGATTCTTTGGAGGTTTCTGCACAAAGGGTAGGAAAAGGAGAGAAGCTTTCCGCGGCGCTGAAGTCGTACGGGCACCTGTACCCCGTTGTGGTTGTCCAAATGGTGGAGGTAGGAGAAGAAACTGGAGAAACGGGTAATATCTTAGCAAAACTTGCCGAGTTTTATGAAGAAGGAGTAACGCAGGTTACCAAGAACTTAACGTCGATTATTGAACCTATTTTAATGCTTATTATAGGAGCTACTGTTGGGTTTTTCGCGATTTCAATGATCCAGCCAATGTATGGCATGCTTTCAGCGATCAAATGATCTAAGGGGGTTTACGCTTGTCGAAGTACTTTTCGCGCTGGCGATTCTGGCTTTTCTTCTGGGTTCTTCGACGATTGCGCTTAGCGTCTTGCGAGGCGACACTGATTTACAGGCAGAAGCGCGGAGCTTTCAGCGTGTGCTCGAGCTTGCGAGAAACAAAACCATAGCTTCGGAGGGAGATGCGAGGCATGGCGTTTATGTTGACGTTGGCGCGAATCAGTATGTGCTTTTTCAAGGGGATGACTATGCGTCGGGCGTAAGCGAAGGAGTCTTTCAGCTTCGTGACACGATTGAGTTTGAGTCCGCTTCTTTCGGAGGAGGGCAAGAAGTGGTGTTTGATCGGATTCAGGGCACCACAAGTCAGGCCGGGAGCGCGGTTCTGCGAGTCAAGGCAGATTCTGCCGACATAAGAACCGTATCCGTGGAACAATCGGGCAATATGGAAATTGGCAGTGGCGTTCCTCCCGTCGGTGGGGAGTGCGATCCTGCCGGCGATCGTATATGCGATTCTCGTCATGTGCATATTGATTACGTGGGCCGTGCGATTGACACGGCACTCGAAGAAATCCTGCTGGATTTTGAAAGCAATGGGACTATTGATGAGACCATTTTGATTGTTGACCATTTGAGCGGGGGGCAAATTGTTTGGGAGGGGACAATAGAGGTAGGAGGAGAAGACCAGAAGCTCAAAATTCATACCCATGCTCTCAACGACGTGGGGTGGACTACCCAGTTTTCTGTTCACAGAGATCGAAGATATAACACAAAGTCGCTTACCATTAGTGTGCCGGGAACCGCAGCGGAGCCAGACAGTGGAACATTAATTCAATATGATGCCGCAGGGGGTGTAACTCCAGGCACTTCAGTTTATGTTTCTGCCACCGAAGAACAATAGGGTGAGGGTACAAAAAGGAGGTTCGCTTGTGGAGATTGTTGTCGTTTCAGGGATCATTATGGGTTCACTTGCGGCTATTATTGGATTGGCAGCTTTTTTCCTGGCTACGTCACAAGTCGTGCAGCAAACAAGTCAGGCTACCGCTTTGGCGCAGGAAGCTCTGGAAATTGTGCGGAATATTCGGGACGGCACAGATTGGACTAGCGGTTTGGGTGCGTTGACGCTCGGAGATTTTTATCATCCAAAGCAGCTCGGGAGCCCGCCAGAGTGGACGCTTATATCGGATCCGGAAACAATCGGCGAATTCACGAGGCAGATCGTGTTTGAGGAGGTTTATCGGGACGCTTCAGACAACATTTCTGCGAACGGCACCCTCGATCCAGACACGATAAAAACTACTGTTCAGGTTATGTGGGAGGAGCGAGGAAGGAACCACCAGGTCGAGCTAGAAGCTTATATTACCAATTGGAAGCAATAGGTATGAAGAAAGGATTTACCATGGTGGAGATGATTATTTACATTGCCGCACTCGTGCTTCTGGTAGGCACAGTTATTTCGCTTTTGGTGTGGGTGGTGCGCGCGAGCAATCAAGTTCATGTACGCAACGAGCTTGTGGCCGGCATAGAGCACGCGCTTTCTTTAATGGCGAATGAGATTCGCGAAGCCGAGAGTGTGTACACACCGACAAGCGTTAGCGGTACTTCCCAGCTTTCTCTCCAAACCAGCAATAATGTTCCTGCTCTCGAAACTTCCACGTATGTTGATTTTTTTCTATGCGAAACGCGGCTGTGCATCAAGCGCGAATTTCAGGCGCCGCAGGCCCTAACTTCAGAGAAAATCCAGATTCAAAATCTTGAATTCACGCAGGTGCAGACAGGGTCGGCTGCGTCGGTGTATATCACGGTAGAGGCTTCATACTTAGACGCCTCGCAAACAGTGCAGGCAACCGTATCTTTACGATTTTATGAGTAATCGTTTCCATACACAAAGAGGATTTGTGGGGTTATACCTTACAATTGTGGTGCTTATATTGATGCTAGGAATTATTACAAGCATCGGGTTTGGTGTGCTTACCCAGCAGCGCATTATGCAAAATATTGTCCAATCTGCCCGGGCGTATGCTGCTGCTGAATCTAGTATCGAAGACGTGCTGATTCGTTTAGTGAACGGGCAAAATGTATGTGATCCTCCTGGTTCTCCTCCTTGCTCTAGCGCTCTTCCAATTTCCAGCGCATCGGTCAACGTAACAATCTCTGATATTGTGGCGGGAGCGCGTACCATTACGGCAGAAGGCGATTCTCTTGATCGTTTTCGAACAGTACGGGTTGTATATGAAATTTCATCCATCACGCCAGGGTTCTTTTACGGCGCGCAGGTTGGAGATTTGGGGATCGAAATGGAAAACAACAGCGGTATTATGGGAAATGTATTTTCAAACGGAGACTTTGAGATGGTAAATAATGCTTCTACTACGGGAACCGTAAAAATATCGGGTGCGGGAGGGCTCAATGGAGGGAAGATCACAGGAGATGCATATGTCGATGCTTGCACAAGCTCTGTGATCACGGGCATTCTCCATGCGAATACCCAAGCTGGGTGCTCTTTTGCTTCCCTGACAAATTCGGATTTGCCGATTGTCCCTATCCCGCTCCCGCTTTCTGCCGCAACCATTGATGAATGGAAAAATGATGCGGAAGCAGGAGGGATAACAGTAGGAGATTACAATCGCTCAAGTGGAAGCTCTTCTTTGGGCCCCCAAAAGATCGTTGGGAACATGACGATCCAGAATAGCGCGCAGTTGATTCTTACGGGGA
Organism: Candidatus Wildermuthbacteria bacterium RIFCSPHIGHO2_01_FULL_48_27b; assembly: GCA_001824915.1. Taxonomy (GTDB): domain Bacteria; phylum Patescibacteriota; class Minisyncoccia; order Minisyncoccales; family UBA10102; genus O2-01-FULL-48-27b. The sequence goes on from MHTS01000020.1 coordinate 17,586, forward strand.
CAGTTTGGGTTACAGGGAACGTAATTATCAAAAATGACGCACGGGTACAACTTGATAGTGGTTACGGGAGCACGAGCGGAGCTCTCATTGCTAATGGAAGTATTACACTTGAGAATAACAGCATATCTTCAGGGTCGGGGGCGGCCGGCAGTTATTTGATGTATCTCTCAACGACTTCTGTGGATCCGGCAATCACCATCAAAAACAATGCGATTGTGGACATCCTTTACGCTTCTAACCAATTCGTGCAGGTGGAAAATAACGCAGCAATGAGAGAAATCACCGGCAACGGGCTGCGCATCAAAAACAACGCTACGGTTACGTACGAAATTGGTCTGCAAGACGCAGCGTTCACGAGCGGGCCCGGAGGAGGTTGGACGGTGACGAGCTGGAAAGAAATTGAATAGGAAGATATAATAGAAAGTAATGTTAGGATTTCTTACACTCCACCCGCAGGCATTCGGGTTGGACATTTCTGATCTCTCTCTCAAGGTTGCGCAACTCGAGAAAAAGCAGCACGGATTTCGCTTGGCTTCCTATGGAATAGGAGAGCTTGCAGAGGGAGTTATTGAGGGTGGTGAGATCAAAAACGAAGACAAACTCGTCTCGTCGATCCAAAAAACGCTCAAGCAGGTAAAAGGCAAAAAAATTCGAACCCGCTATGTGATAGCAGCTCTTCCTGAAGAGAAAGCGTTTGTGCAGGTAATCCAGCTTCCCCGCATGAATAAAAAAGAACTGGCGGCTGCCATACGTTTTCAGGCGGAAAGCTATATTCCCTACCCGATTGATACGGTGTATCTTGATTTTTCCGTCATTCGTCCCTTGCACAATCATCTTAATCATCTTGATGTTCTTGTTGCCTCTCTTCCGCGAGAGGTCGTCGACACGTATATGTCAGCGCTTAAGAGAGCAGGGTTGATTCCTTTAGCGCTTGAAATAGATGCAGTCGCGCTCACGCGAACGGTAATCGAAAAAGGGGTTACGCCCATACCAATGCTAGTCGTCGATATTGGGCAGGCGCGCACAAAAGTGAGTATCTTTTCTGGGTATAGCATACGGTTTACTACATCTCTTTCCATTTGTTCCAAACAATTCACCGATGCGGTCGCGCGAGCGCTCCACGTGGATGAAGAAAGGGCAGAGGAGCTCAAACGTCAGTACGGTTTATATACGCCTGAAGATGCGCTTGGGCAGGAGGTATTTCAGGCAGTAACCCCCGTGGCAGCCGATTTTATTGAACAAATCAGAAAGTACCTGGAGTACTACGAGACGCACGCTCCTCATCAGCATCTTGGAAAGCTGCAAAAAAATATTAAGAAAATTATGCTGTGCGGAGGAGGGGCAAACTTGAAAGGGCTTCCCGAATTTTTAATGCGCGCGCTTAAAATTGAAGTCGTGGTAGGAAATCCCTGGATAAACATTCTTTCTCCGGGCACGCAAGAATTGCCGATGCTTTCGTTTCCAGAATCTTTGAGCTATAGTACTGCCCTTGGGCTTGCGCTTAGAGGAGTACAAACCAGAAAGCTTTATGATTAATCTTTTGCCACCCCAGGATAAAGAAGAGCTACATAAAGAAGAGTTATTCCGTCTTGCGCTTATCTTGGGATTGCTACTCGTGATGTTTCTTATTTGCTTGTCTCTGGCGCTTTTGTCCATTCGAGTTTATGTATCGGGAGAAATTCAGGCGCAGCGGATTTTGGTGGAGGCGCAGCGCGAACAAGGAGGAGAACTGCGCTTAGAACACGTGCGAGAACTCAATTCCGATATTGCAGGAATCTCGTCTTTTTACGCGAGCCGCGTCTTGCTCTCTGACGTTATTGAACGAATTTCCGCCGTTTCCCCGCCGAACGTATACATCACTTCTTTCGACTATACTCCTATTTCGCAGCGCGGCGGTAAAAACGCTTCGATAGCTTTGAAAGGATTTGCTTCTCAAACAGAAGATTTGCTTGCCCTTCGGACAAACCTTGAACAAGTCGGCTTGTTTAAGAATTTTTATTTTCCTCCTTCAAACTGGATTCGAGCAGCCGATATTAACTTTTCTTTTGAGTTTGAGTTATGAAAGCGGGACAGAAAATTATCATTACGTTGTCGGTATTCGCGGCTTTTATCGCGCTGTTCTTGGGAATAGTGGTCTACCCTATATTCCAGGGGGTGGTGAGAGATCACAAAGAAGTGCTCGCGTACAAATGGGAGCTTATTCAACTAAGAGAAGATAAAGAGAGTTCAATTGAGTTTGAGAGGCTTGCGAGCACATACGCTCGTGAATTTGGGCTCATGGAAAATCTTTTTGTGGATAGCGCCACACCCATTGAGTTCTTCCGTTTTCTGGACGCGGCGGCTGCCTCTTTCCAATTACAGATAGAAAAAACGCCAGGGTCTGTTCAGCTTCTTCGAGAGGATCGCTGGCCTTCATTTGTGGTACGTTTGGCAGGGGGGGGATTGTATCCCGACGCCATGGCATTTCTGGAAAAAATTGAGAATGCTCCTTACCTTCTGGAAGTGGAAAAACTGACTATGGGGCAGAGGAAAGGTTTTGCGGATCAGCAGAATCAGGGAGAAATTGAGTTCTCCATGTCCATTAAGGTATTTACCAATGATTAGAATCCAGAGCCCACAATTAAACAACGTTGTTCGTTTCCTTCTCAGAATTCCGCGGTGGGCGGGAGAGAATCCCTTCTTCGGTTTTTTGATTTTGCTGCTTTTTGCGCTGTTTATTTCTGCGGCAGTTTTTTATCAATATGTGTTTTTGCTTCAGAACGCGGACGCGGAAAACGAGATTGTGCAAACCCGCTTCGATGAACCGGCGCTTCAGCAAATTATTCAGATTTGGCAAGAGCGCGAACAAAAATTCAACCAGGCGGGAACTCTGCAATCGCGCAACATTTTTGTTCCGCCACAGCAAACTGAGTAATTGACTAAGGGCATTTTTTTCTCTATACTATGGGCGTATTGTCCCTATAGCTCAATGGATAGAGCACGGGCCTTCTAAGCCTGGGATGGAGGTTCGACTCCCCCTAGGGACACATCGTGTGATCATGGTGGCTATGGTGTAATGGCAG
>MHTS01000021.1 GCA_001824915.1 Candidatus Wildermuthbacteria bacterium RIFCSPHIGHO2_01_FULL_48_27b
CTTATAACCGATGAAACGTATGACTTTCTTGTATACGAAGGCAAAAAACACGTTTCCCCGGCTTCTTTTCCCGACATTCGAGATCGTGTTATTCTTTGCGGAAGCTTTTCGAAAAAGTATGCTCTTACCGGTTACCGAGTAGGGTATGCGTTTGCAGAGCAGGGTATTATGGCGCATATGCTTAAGGTGCATGATGCTCTTGCTATTTGCGCGCCTGCCATTTCGCAAAAGGCAGTCATTACGGCTTTGCGCGGAGATCAAAAGAGTGTCGCGGAGTTTGTAGAGAAACTTACAGAAAACCGTGAGTTAATGTGCAAAAAGCTAGACGAACTTTCTGAATTTTTTGAGTATCAAAAACCGCAAGGCGCTTACTATATTCTTGCAAAGTACCCTTCGACTTCGCTCAGGGCAGGTTCGAAGTTCGAATTGGGATCTGCCGAACTTGCTGTGAAGATTTTGCAGGAAGCCAAGGTTGTTACGATTCCGGGAGTTGCGTTTGGCCCTTACGGTGAAGGCCACCTCCGTTTTTCTTTTGCCTGCAGTCCCGAAGAAATCGAAGAAGGCTTCCGCCGCCTTGCTGGTTGGATAAAGAACCTTTAGGTAGCAGAGATAATAGCAGAAACAATATTATCGCCCCGAATACTATGAATTCTTGCGGCCGCTGAATTTTATAGTAAGCGTATTACATGTTATATGCAGGCATAATTTCAAACTGTCGTTTTAATTATGCTATCGCAGTTTTAAAACGATAGAATTATGGAGGGTCTTTTGAGTTTTGTTTTGAAAGAAAGAGCCTCCGACACGGTTGCAACCGTGTCGGAGGCTTGAGCTTGGTTAGTTGTTCAGCTCCTGGAGGATCTGAACGATGTTCACCTCTTCCCAGCTGAAAACGATCTTGACGGCACCCGCCTCTCGGAGTTCCCTGATGTTCTCCGGGAAGGTGTAGATGGGCATCGCGATTACCGGCGATCCAGCAGCGCGAGCAGCCATAAGGCCGGTCTTCGAATCCTCGAAAACGAGCTGTTTGGGCGGGAGAACTCCCATCCGACGCGCCGCCTCGAGATACACGTCAGGCGCTGGCTTAAGATTCTTCACAGAACCCTCAAGCAGGGTGCAGTTTTTGGGAAACAGCTTGCCAATCCCCGAACGCTCGAGTAGGATCTCTGCCTGGTCCGGAGTGGTTAGGGAGGCGATCGCCACTCTTAAGCCAAGGCGGCGAATTTCCTCGAACACCTTGAGGAAGCCGGGGCGAGGTTCGATCGAAGGGAGTTCCCTGAGCTTCTCATGATAGAGTGCCACCTTGCGGCGGCGAATTTCTGCTGCGGAAACTCGCCCCCCGGCTAATCTCGAGATGCCCTCGGAAATGAGGGCCTCCCCTCCGCCGATCGCCCGGGGAATCTTCAGGGCGAAGTCTTCCATCATGTGGTCGCGGTCGAAGAAGACCCCGACTCCTGCCGCTACAAGGAGAAATGCTTCAAAATGGAGTCTCTCTACATCAATGATGGTGCCTTCCAGGTCAAAGGCAATTCCCTTGATTGCCATCGCACTCTCCTCTCATGTGGCCGATACTTGGGGGATAGTAGCACAATTTTTATAGCTTGTCAAATTTGCGGAAAGAGGATTTTAACGTATAATACTTCCATGAAAGAAGTGGTGGTAAAAGGAAAAATAAAACAGGGGTTAAGAATAGCGTCTGGTTTAAACTTAGATCCGCCCATCAAGCTCGGAATGAAACTCAATAATACAATCGCTCTGCAAAAGCCCTTTTTTGAACAGGCAGGAGTGGAGGGTATTTTCGAAATGTATAGTGGTACTATTAATGTAGATATATCTCCGCTTACGTTTAAGATAGTTGAACCAGATTATCAGGTGACTTGCACGTGGTTTGAAGAACTTACAGAGACATTCTGGTTCGTAAAAACATTGATCGACTATGAGGGGAAAAAGTATGAAGGGTATATTTACTATCCATGCCCGTCAGGCGTAAAGTCGCATGACGATGATACAGTCGAGCTTTTAAGCAGAAAAATTCCCGGGGTGGGCTATGGAAGGGAAATTAGTATTTGTGTTCCGGGAGGTAAAATTAAAGTCGTCCAAACGTAACTTCAAGCCATCGTTTTAATTATGCTATCGCAGTTTTAAAACGATAGAATTATGGAGGGTGTTTTTGAGGGTTTTGAAAAAAAGGAACCCCCGGAGCAGCCATGCGACCGGCGGGGGTTTTGTGCTTTGTTTTCAGACTTCTGGTTCCCAAACCACGAGTGTGGTTTCGGCGTGCAACTCGTGGCTTTTGGCGGCTACGAGACTCTTCTCTTCACGAGTCCGAGCAAGGATTGCCTCAAACCCGCCATGGTCGTAGAGGTCGAGAATCCACTCGCCAAAATCGGGGCGAGCGGTATCTTCGACTGTCACGAGGCCGTCCGTGAACAGAAGGATGCGCCGGAGGTTTTCTATGGAAGGGAGCAGATACCGGCGCACATGCTCGAGAAACTGTGGCTGTCCGTTCAGGACAGCATAGCCAAGCGCATCGCTCGTGTTTACGCACTGTCTTCTGGTTTGCACGAGCGTTTCGCCGAAAAACTTTTGCATGGCTCGTTTTCGGTCTCCGTCCTTTGCGACAAGCTCGTCGCGCAGTCCGAGGACCCACCGTTCATACGCCAGCATGGGGTTGGGTGTGAACGAAACCGATCCCCTGACGGTTTCCCACACCGCCATGCAGTCGCCAGCTTGCCAGAGCGTCTGGTCTTTGATGTCGGCAAGCGTAAATGCCGCTGCCGGCAGAGTTTCGCTCCAGAGAAGATTCAAGCCAGTCTTTCTTGCGTTGGTGCGTAGGCGGCGGTTCGCCTCGAGGATTGCCGTTTCGGCAGAGCGCTCGGCAGCGCACGCTGCCACAAGGGCGCTGCTTGCGATCTGGCCGCCGGTTTTCCCGCCGAAAAGCGGTGGCTGGCCAAACCAAAGGCCAGAAACCCCGTCCGCAACCCCGAACAATCCCTCTTTCGATCCGGCGGGAAAGAAAATCGGGAGATCTTCTGGATATTGCGAAGTGCCTCTACTATACCGGATTTCGGTAGGCATTCTGCCTCTTTCTTTTCGAACCGAAAATGGTGATTGGTGCTGGAGAAAATAGTGGCATAATTTTACTTGAATGTCAAACTTGCGGAGGCAGGGTTTTTGAGCTACCATGAAAACTATATGGAATACAAGGTGCGGTTTGCGAATCCGGCAAAGCAATATGCCGACCATAGGGAAGAATTTATCAAAGCGTTTGATGACACGCTTTCTCGTGGGGCCATTGTAAACAAAGAAGAGCTTTGGAAGTTCGAAGAGGATTTTGCCAAGTTTGTGGGCGTGCAGTATGCTATTGGCGTAAACTCCGGCACGTCGGCTTTAGACGTGGCTTTGCAGGCGGCCGGCGTTGGCCAGGGGGATGAGGTAATTACTGTGGCTCACACGTTTATCGCGAGCATATCTTCTATATATCTTGCGGGGGCGACACCGGTACTGGTGGACGTGGGAGAAGATTTTAATATGGACGTCAGGCTTTTGGAAAAAGCCATTACGCCCAAAACAAAAGCCATTATGCCCGTACACTTAAACGGTCGGCTCTGCGATATGGAAGTGATTATGGATATCGCAAAGCGCAAAGGGCTTATGATTATAGAAGACGCTGCGCAATCTCTTGGGGCGAGCATGAAAATGGCAGACGGCAATGCGAAGTCAGCCGGGTCCTTTGGCGTTGCGGGATGTTTTAGCTTGTACTGGGCAAAGGCGCTGGGAGGTTTTGGCGGCAGCGGAATGATTACAACGAATGATCCTGCGATTGCCGAAAAAGCAAAACTGATGCGCTACAACGGCGAGAACCGCGAAGACAGGCATTTTTACTATCATGCCCACAATTTTTTGATGGATAACTTGCAGGCCGCGCTTTTGCAGGTGAAATTCCGATACTTCCCGCAGTGGCTTCAAAGAAGAAAAGAGATAGCTGAACTGTACCATCAAGGGTTAGAGGGAATGGCTCAAGTGCAAGTGCCGCGTTTCGGCGATCCTCGCTTCTCTGATATTTATACCAATTACGTTATACGGGCCGAACGAAGAGACGAGCTTGCCAAGTTTCTCCAAGAACAGGGGGTGGAAACTATGATTTCCTGGGGGATACCAACGTACAAAGAACCGGTATTTCAGCAGGGTGAGATACCCCGTTTAGTAAGTGCTGGCGGCGATGCGCGGGAATTGCCAGAAACCGAAAAAATCTGTAGAGAGGTATTGTCTTTGCCTATGTACCCGGAACTCACCGGAGAACAGGTGCAGTACGCGATTGAACAGGTGAGGGGTTTCTATGCGCAGTAAGCCTGTTGAATTATGAATTTCAAAGAGTTGCAGAAAAAAGCGCTCGAGCGGACACGAAGAAAGCGTTTTACGTTTTTTCTTGGAGTCGATATCGTTTCAGTTGCGGTTGCTGTAACGCTTGCGTTTCTCTTGCGTTTTGAGGGAACTATTCCTCAACAATATTTTGAAGGAGGAGGTTTTTGGGCAGGTTTTGCGCTTGTGCTGGGGGCCACCATTCCCGTTTTTCTGCTGCTTCGGCTATACTCTTTTACTTGGGCGTATGTGAGCATTGGGGATCTTCTGCTTTTAGCCCAGGCTCTGTTTGTAAGCGCGGTGGTGGCGGGTTTGACATTTCTTGTGTTGCGGACAGCGGAGTTTTTCTCTGGGTTCCCTCGTTCCGTATTCTTGCTTACCTATATTCTGCTGTTTTTGTTTATGGGTGGACTGCGTTTCTCCAAGCGCATGTATTTGCAGTGGGATACAGAACACAGGGGGAAGAAAGAAAAGGAGCGAACGCTTATCGTGGGGGCACGCGACGAAGGGGAAGAAATTCTTCGGAGTATTTTGCAGTCTCAAAAAAGCAGGTATCTTCCAATAGGGTTTGTGGATACAAATTCTTCTCGGGTGGGCGCCACTATTCATGGAATACGAGTGCTTGGAGAAATCAACGCCATAGAGCGAATTGTGCGAGAACATGAAATTGAAGCTATTATTATCGCTCTTCCCGCGCAATATTCGGCACAAATTAAAACGGCAGTAGAGTTGGGGCGTAAGGCAGGCTTGGAAAAAATACAAATTGTGCCGCCGCTTTCAGAATTGCTAGGGGGGCAAATTTCTATTCGCAGTCTGCGGGAGGTGCAGGTGGAAGACCTTATGGGAAGGGAACAGGTTGTGTTGGATGAGCAGGCGATTCGCGAGTTTATCGCGCGAAAGAAAGTATTAGTAACCGGAGCAGCTGGGTCTATTGGGGCTGAATTGTGTCGGCAGATTATGCGTTTTTCTCCCGGCACATTGATTCTTGTGGATCAGGACGAAACCGGAATTTTTCATATTGATCGCGAACTCCACGAAAAGTACCCTCGGCCAAGTGTTTCAATAAATGCGCAGTTGGGACTGGGGATAGTTTCTGTTATTGCGGATATCGGTGACAAGCAGAAAATGAGTTCCGTGTTCGATGAGTACAAGCCCGACATTATTTTTCATGCAGCTGCTTATAAACACGTGCCCTTAATGGAACTTCACGCAGACGAAGCAGTAAAGAATAATATCTTTGGGACAAGGACTATTGCGCAGCTTGCAAGCGACAAGGGAGTAGAAAAATTTGTGTTTATTTCAACAGACAAAGCAGTGAATCCAACTTCTTTGATGGGAGCAACGAAGCGGGTTGGAGAAATGATATGCCAGATGCTGAACGCGCGAGATCGCACGAAGTTTGTTTCCGTGCGATTTGGCAATGTGCTGGATAGCAGAGGAAGCGTTATACCCATCTTCCGAGAGCAGATTAAAAAGGGCGGGCCGGTAACCGTAACTCATCCCGACATGAGGAGATATTTTATGAGTACTCCTGAAGCGTGTCTTTTGGTGCTGGAAGCTGGCGCAATAGGGCGGGGGGGTGAAGTATTTGTGCTTGATATGGGGAAACCAATCAAGATTGTAGATTTGGCAAAAGAAATGATCCGGCTTTCAGGATATGAGCCAGACCAGGATATTCCTATTGTGTTTGTGGGGCCGCGCCCCGGAGAAAAGTTTTTTGAAGATATCTTGACCGCGGAAGAGGGAACTGAAGCTACAAAAAACGAGAAAATCTTTATGGCGAAACTTGCTCCCGTCGAGGAATCCGCGCTTCAAGGAGGGATTGAGCGCTTACAAGAGTCTATCCAAGAGGGCAAAAGGGAGGGGATTGTGCGTAATCTTCGGGCCATTGTCCCAAATTATACGCCCACCCCGTAATTGACTTCTCTATAATTTATGGTATATTATATTCTATGAAAGGAACTGTTTTTGCCTTGGGGATTGCGCTGTTGATTGCGGTTTTTGCTTTGGGGGCGATTTTGGCTCCTGTCTTCGCGCAGAGCGAAGATGTAACTGAACAAGAGCGTATCAATGAACTTCAGGCGATTATTGTTCAACTTCTTCAGCTTATTATTGAGTTACAGCAAAAACTTTTGGCTGTACGGTTTGTCCAGCCACCCGTTCCAGCAGCCCCCACGATTTCCAATTGCGGGCAAGCTGAAGTTGCGTGGGATCGAGTGTCGGGCGCGAGCGGATATGTGCTCTACCGGAACGGCTTTGAGGTCTACAGCGGCAAGAATTTGGAATTTCTCGACACTGGGTTGGCGCCAGGCGCAACCTATGCGTATACGGTTCGGGCAAAAAATGCAGGCGGACTTGGGTCTGTCTCTCCTGTAAAAACGACTACCATTCCTTTGCAATGTCCCCCTGCCTCGCCATTCGTATGGGCACAAGAAGGTATCTGCGGAGGGAATGTGCAGGTTACGTGGAGCGCTTCCCCTGGAGCCCTGTTCTACGAGGTTTTCCGCGGAAGTACGCGCGTGGGCGGAGGCAGTGTCTTCTCTTTTGTTGATCGAGGGCTTGGCGCAGGGAAGGCGTATACTTACAAAGTGCGGGCAGGAAACGCAGGAGGATGGGGGAGTTTCTCTCAAGAAGTAAGCGCGAAAGCTTCTGCAGTGTGTCCACCTGCAGCTCCCGCAGTCCCCGAAGTGGGAAGTCCTTTTCTAGAGGATATTGCGCAGGAAGGAATTATCACGCTTGCCATTCAAGGAAGTCCTTCCGGGGCTACGGCGCAATCGGGAGCAGGCGGCGTGAATATATTGAGTTTTCGCGCTTCTGTGATAGATTCATCGATTGTTATTGAACGCCTTGATGTTGAATTTACCGATAGGCCATGGCTTTTCCTTTCCGCGGTAGAAATTCGAGACGGTTCGCAGGCTGTGGCAACCGTCGAAGTTGGTGAAAGTTCGTTTACGGCCGTAGAGGATGATCGCTATCGCCTTAGCTTTCCGGGTTTGGCGGTACAGGTTGGAGAAGGGAAGACTAAAACCTTATCGGTGCGGGTAGTCGCAAAAGAAAACCTGCTTTTGGCAGAGCCAAGAGCACTTACCGTTTCGATACCCGCAGGCAGCGTACGGGGGAGAGATCAAATCGGCGTTGTGCACAGTGTTCCTGCTACGCAGGAGGCAAGCGTGTTCAGCAAAACATTTTTTGTGAAAAGAGGGGATTGACAATTTATTTGAAAAGTGTATAATGACGCAATGAGTTCGGTACAACATTAGTTGTCCGTCCCCGAAGTGAAACGGCAGAAGACCTCCCCTAGGTGAGGCCTTTTGCTTTTGGATGAAATCCAAAAGCAAAAGGCACAAGAAGGGGTCGGGAGGAAAGAATTTCCTCCCGTGTAGGAAATTATTCAAAACCGAGGGTTGTGAAGGAGCGACGATTCGCCAACTGGCGGAGAGGAGCGACGCCTTTTGCTTTTTATAAAGATACTGCTATCATAGGAGTTGAAGCCGGGGGCTGAACTCATTAAGTTTCACAACATGGGGTTACCGCCCCGGTTTCATAAGGAATTTTCCCCGCCCCAGCTAAGCTGGGGCGGGTTTAGAATAAACCCGCGTATATGACGCAACGCGAAGCGCTGAATATTTTAAAAATGGGCCATAGCGCGTATCTGACAGGTGAAGCCGGCACAGGGAAAACATATGTGCTCAACATTTTCATTGCCTGGCTTAGGCAGCATGGTATTGAGCCTGCCATAACCGCGTCCACTGGCATTGCCGCCACGCACATTGAAGGAACGACTATTCATTCCTGGTCTGGTATTGGTATCAGAGAACGCGTTTCTTCTTTCGAATTGGAGCAAATGGAGCAAAAGAAGCTTTTGTGGCGGCGTTTTGAGTCCGCACGCGTGTTAATCATAGACGAAATATCCATGCTTTCGGGTGAGTTTTTTAATATGGTAGATCAGGTATGCCGGCATATGAAGAGAAACGATATGTCTTTCGGAGGCATGCAGATCGTGTGTTCCGGCGATTTTTTCCAGCTTCCTCCTGTTGCGAGGGAGGGAGTTCGGCCATCCTACGCGTTTGAGTCAGAATCCTGGAGGCAACTTTCTCCGGTAACCTGCTATCTTACGCAGCAGTTTCGCCACGAAGACAATACGTTTCATTCTATTCTCTCTGCTATTCGGCGAGGGCAGGTTACCGGAGAGGTAAGAGAGAAGCTCAGAAATCGACAAGGGTTGTCGTTGGCGGAAGAGCGGCAAATCACCCGGCTATTTACGCACAACGTTGATGTGGACGCCCTGAACGAGGAACAATTAGCAAGGCTCAAAGGGAAAGAAGAATTATTCCATATGCAGACTGCGGGGAGAAAACAATATGTGGAGCAGCTTATACGCGGATGCCTGGCGCCAGAGCGCCTCCGTTTAAAAAAAGACGCTGAAGTGATGTTCGTAAAAAATGAGCAGAATTTTCAATACGTAAACGGAACACAAGGCAGAATCGCGGGGTTTGAAAGGGGATATCCTGTGGTGCGAACAAGGGCGGGGGATACGATCCGCGCGTTTCCTGTGAGCTGGAGGCGCGAGGAAGACGGAAAAGTATTGGCTGAAATTACGCAAGTGCCGCTCCGGCTCGCTTGGGCGATTACAGTGCACAAGAGCCAGGGTATGACGTTAGACGAAGCCGATATCGATCTCGGCCGTTCATTCGTGCCGGGGCAAGGATACGTGGCGCTTTCTCGGGTGCGCGCGCTTACGGGCTTGTATCTTCGGGCGCTCAATGAAACAGCTTTGCTGGTTGATGAATACGTCGCTTCCAAAGATGAAGCCTTCAGGACGCATTCTTCCAGAGCCGAGGCGCGTTTGGCGCAGCTTTCTCCTGATACAATACGAGAAAGGCAGGAAAAGTTTATTGGGTTGTGTGGAGGTTCGCTTCACGCCGTTTCTCCGCAGGAGAAAGGAACATCAAAAAAGGCAGTGCGCGTTCCGACCAAAGAGCGAACGCTTTCGCTGCTGCAAAAAGGAATGAGACTTGAGCAGGCAGCGAAAGAGCGGAATCTTACCCTAGGCACTATTATTGGCCATGCGGAGAATTTGCTTAAAGAAGGCGTCCCGCTTGATTTCTCTTATCTTGCTCCGCCCGAACACATTCAGAAAGCCGTTGAAATCGCTTTGGCATCCATAGAAGAAGGTTTTGATTATTTAAGCCCTATTAAAAGAGATCTTGATAAACAGGGGTATAGTCTGTCGTTTGACAAGCTCCGCGCCATTCGTCTCTACTTTTGGTCCTTAAAACAGAAATAGAAAAGAAAAAAACGATGAATTGAGAGGTCTTGCGTTCAATCGAGGGGTTTAGGCTTGTTCCGAGCGAACGGAGCGACCTGGATGGATTGATTTTGCGCCGATTTTAAGTCATGATGAGGCAATAATCTATGACTCAGAGTATCTCAATATATATAAACGAGGTTTCCGAAAAGTATAAGACTGGTCGTGCTGGCGAACACGCATATCGGCCTGCTTTCGAAAAACTCATCGAATCGTTGGATCAAAAGCTGGGAGTTATTAACGACCCCAAGCGTACAGAGTATGGTGCCCCTGATTTTATATTTGTAAGAGGTGATCTCATTGCCGGTTACGCAGAAACCAAAGATATTGATGCTGACCTTGATAAAATCGAAAAAACCGAGCAAGTAAAACGCTATTTTGGTTATTCAAATTTGATACTCACTAACTATCTTGAATTCCGCTTTTTCAGAAATGGAGAACACTATGGAGAGCCAATTATCATAGGGAAGATCGCAGATGGCGCCGTCCATGTTCAGGAAGAATCGTTTAGCTCTCTTGAGGGCGCTATTACTGACTTTCTTGCCGGTAGGCCTGAAGCAATCAAAAACGGCGCTCGTCTGGCAAAAATCATGGGAGGCAAGGCGCGCCGTATCAGAGACAATGTGCGGCAATTTCTAGCAACAGAATCGGAGAAAAATAATGAGCTTCTTTCCCTGTACGACGCGATTCGCACTCAACTGGTACACGACCTTACCCCGGAGGCGTTTGCGGATATGTATGCGCAGACACTGGTCTACGGACTCTTCGTCGCGCGCTGTGGTGATGACACGCCTGAAACATTCTCCCGCCGTGAGGCTGGCGAACTCATCCCTGCCTCTAACCCATTTCTAAAAAGCTTTTTCGATCACATCGCTGGTGTCAATTTCGATATGCGACTTGGGTATATTGTAGACGAGCTTTGCGAAGTATTTCGCGTCTCAACAATAAAAGAGCTAATCGATGAGTATTATGAGGGAACAACCGTCGAGGCCAAAGATCAGATTGTTCATTTCTACGAAGATTTTCTTAAAGAGTACGACGCGGAACTTCGCAAGAAAATGGGCGCGTATTATACACCACTGCCGGTTGTGCGTTTCATCGTCAGGGCCGTGGATTATGTGCTCAAGACTGATTTTGGCCTCGCGGATGGTCTCGCGGATACGGCGAAGCTGTCGGACGGCAGGCATAAAGTTCAAGTGCTGGATCCGGCTGTCGGTACTGGTACTTTCATCAGCGCGGTTATTCGCAAAATCTATCAGAGACTCGAAGAACAAGGGCAACTGGGAAGATGGACGACTTATGTACACCACGACCTTCTGCCACGCATATACGGTTTCGAACTCATGATGACTCCATATACGATTACGCATCTCAAATTGAGTCTCGCATTCAAGGAAACAGGATTTAGATATTTCAATGAAACAAGAAGGGGCAAAGCGCGACTCAAAGTTTATCTAACTAATTCGCTTGAGCAAGCAAGTCCACAAGTAGAAATGTTTCCGCTCGGTTTTGGTGCGAGTATCGCCGAGGAGGCGAAACAGGCGGCAGACATAAAGAACAAAACACCAATTATGGTTGTTATCGGCAATCCGCCGTATAGTATCAGCTCTTCAAATAAAGGGGAGTGGATACTCGATCTCATAAAGGACTATAAAAAAGATCTTGGCGAGCGAAAGATAAATCTTGATGACGACTATATTAAATTCCTCCGTTTTGCTGAACATTTCATAGAGAAAAACGGCAGCGGAATCGTGGCGATGATAACGAATAATTCATTTATAGATGGCATTACGCACCGCCAGATGAGGAAGCATTTGCTTGAAACATTCGACGATATTTACGTCCTTGATCTGCACGGTAATGCCAAGAAAAAAGAAAAAGCTTCCGATGGCGGCAAAGACGAAAACGTTTTTGATATCCAGCAAGGTGTGACAATTTCCATATTTGTACGCAAAGAGGGCAAGAAGAACGGCCTCGGTGCAGTGTACCATTCCGAACTTTACGGCAAAAGGGCAGATAAGTTCAAGGCGCTTAACGAAAGTGATCTTCAAACTATCAAATGGTGCAAACTCAATTACTCGGAGCCGTATTATTTCTTCGTGCCAAAAGATTTTGGTGAGAACGTAGAATATGAGAAAGGATTTAAGATTGATGAATTATTTCCGATCTCAAATTCCGGTGTGAAAACAGATAGGGACTTCCTGTTTATTAATATGGATAAAAGTGTGTTAGAGCACAAAATGGAGAAGTTGCTTTCTGGTGATTATGATGAAAAATTCAAACAGGAGTATCGTGTTATAGATTCGAGCGGTTACAAGCTCATAGAAAGACTAAAAGGTAAGAATTTTGATGAAAATTATATTCAACCGATACAGTATAGACCTTTTGATTATCAGTGGATTTACTACGACCCTACTTTGATAAGTCGTCCTGCCGATGGAGTGATGTCGCATATTGTCGGAAAAGAAAATGTTGCTATTGTAACCGCTCGTCAATTTGGTGGCGGCTCGCATTTCATTTGCCTCATCACAAAAACTATATCTGAAATAAGTTCTCAGCCGTATGCTCCATATACTATATTCCCAGTCTATCTTTATACGGAAGACGGATCGCGAGTTCCAAATCTCAAAAAGGAAATTGTAAAAGAAATAGAAAACATTGTCGGCAAAGTAACGACGGAAGACATTTTTGACTATATTTACGCGGTGTTGCATTCGCCAAGCTATCGGGAAAAGTATAAAGAATTTTTGAAAATAGATTTCCCGCGCGTGCCGTATCCAAAAGGCGCGGAGTCGTTTAAGTCGCTTGTTGCGTTAGGCAAGGAGTTGCGAGAGTTGCATTTGCTTGAATCACCAAAAGTAAATCAATTTATCACAACGTATCCCGTTGCCGGATCAAACAACGTTGAGAAGATAAGCTATAAAGAGGGGAACGTGTTCATCAACGCAGAACAGTACTTTGGCAATGTTTCCGAAGCCGCGTGGAATTTCTACATCGGCGGCTATCAGCCCGCTCAAAAGTGGCTCAAAGACCGCAAAAACCGCACCCTCACCAACGAAGACATCGTGCATTACCAAAAAATAATCGTAGTCCTTACCGAAACCGATCGACTGATGAAGGGAATCGACAAGTTATAGCCGAAGGTTGAGAAGAGGTTAATTGAGTAATTATGTTAGTTTTTATTGATGAGTCCGGCGATGCCGGTTTAAAAGTTGAGGAGGGATCAAGTAGGTTTTTTACGATTGCATTGGCCGTTTTTGAAGAGAATGATGAAGCTTTAGATTGTGATCAGAGGATTAGTTTACTTCGCAAGGAATTGGGATGGGACCCCAAGAGCGAATTTCATTTTAAAAGAAATTCTCACAAAGTACGGAAAGCGTTCCTGCGGGCAATCGCGCCGTACAATTTTTTCTATTACGGAATTGTGATTAATAAAGATCCGGGGAAGTTGTGGGGAGAAGGATTTAAAGATAAGCGTTCATTTTACAAGTATACTTGTGGGCTCGTTTTTGAAAACGCAAAGGGTAAACTTAAAGAATCTACGGTAGTAATTGATGAAAGTGGTAATTTAGATTTTAAAAGACAGCTTGCGAAGTATTTGCGAAAGCGGATGAATGAAGGGGAGAGACATTTCGTCAAAGAAGTCAAAATGCAAGAATCAAATCGCAATAACCTTTTGCAATTAGCAGATTATGTGGCAGGAGTTATCAATCGTTCGATCCAGAACCAGAAAAAGTATGCTGACGAATACAGAAGAATTATTGCACATAGAGAAATATATGTTCAAGTTTGGCCGAAATAAAAGAATTTGTCGAAAAATAAAACTCCCGACCCTATCCCGAAAGGAAACGCGGCGATGAACGCCACAGTTTAGGTCGGAAGCAATTCCACTTATAAGTTAGCATAGACACCGGATTTTGTCAAGATAGTTCTATCCACAGGTTACTTATGCATGAATTTTTACTTTTGAAACAACAGATTCCGGAAGTGCGGCGAAATGTGCCTTTGAAGAAGCACACGACATTTCGCATTGGCGGGCCGGCAAAGTATTTTTTTGCAGCGAAAACAAGCGGGCAAATCGCAAAAGCGGTGCAAGTGGCCCGATCGCTGAAACTGCCGTTTTTTGTATTGTCGGGAGGGAGCAACGTACTTGTGCCAGACAGCGGTATTTCTGGCCTCGTCATCAAACTACAAACTACAAACTACAAACTACAAATCAACCGCGTGTGGGCTGAAGCGGGCGTGCCAATGGCTACGCTGGTGCGGGAAACAGGGAAACGGGGATTGCAGGGATTGGAATGGGCAGGCGGGCTGCCGGGTACTTTGGGTGGAGCAGTTCGGGGAAACGCGGGCGCTTTTGGAGGGGAGACAAAAGATTCCGTTGTTGAAGTGGAAGCGTTTGATCATGAGGGGAGGCGCAGGAAATTTTCAGGGAGAGAATGCCAATTTGCATATCGTTCTTCTATCTTTAAGAAAAAAGGTTATATTGTTCTTGCCGCAACAATGCAGCTAAGAAAAGGCAGCAAAGCAAAAATTCAGGCCGTCGCGAAAGAACATATGCGCTATCGAAAAGAGCGGCATCCGCTGGAATATCCGAGTGCGGGAAGTATTTTTAAAAATTGCGATCTCAAAAAAACTCCCGCAACGGTTCAGGTGCAATTCAAAGACGTAATCAAGACGGATCCTTTTCCGGTAATTCCCGCGGCAGCGCTCATTGCGCGCGCGAAACTGCAGGGAATGCGGGTGGGAGACGCTGAAATTTCCGAAAAGCATCCAAACTACATTGTGAATCGGGGCAACGCAACGGCAAATGATGTGCTGGAATTGATTGCGCGCGTGAAAAAAGAAATAAAAAACAAGTTCAGCATTGATTTGGAGGAAGAAATAACTTTTCCACATTGACAGAGTGTGTTGGTAATGAAAAAATGAAATAAAGATTTGTTTTGTATAGTAATTTTTTGTGAAGGTCGTGCTAGCGCAAAACAATTCATAACTAGTCTGGAAAATTTTTTCAAAACCAATGCCAGCAAAAAAAAGAAGAAAGGCTTCTTCAAAGAAGAAGAAGACTACGAAGAAAACGACCCGCCGCAGAAAGAAGAGATAGTTTTCTTTCCAAACCTCGCCACGTACCATACGGTATGTGGCGGGTTTGTTTTTGGAGCAAAATGTGGTATAGTTTAACTCTATCATGGGAGTATTAAACAAAATTTTCAAAGGTGGGCAGGATTCGGTCGTAAAGGCGATACAAGGAATTGTTTCGCAGGTGAATGTTTTGGAGCCTGAATTTGAGAACCTTGATTTAGAAAAACTCAAAGTAAAAACGCAGGAACTTAAGGAAAAACTTGCGGCGGGGAGTTCTTTGCGCGATTTACTTCCTGAAGCTTTTGCGCTTGTCCGCGAGTCCGCGAAACGTACCCTAGGCCAGCGTCATTTCGACGTACAGATAATTGGAGGCGCGGTGCTGCACGAAGGGAAAATCGCGGAGATGAAAACGGGCGAAGGGAAAACGCTTGTTGCGACTCTTCCCGCGTACCTGAACGCATTGGAAGAGAAGGGCGTGCACGTGGTTACGGTAAACGATTATTTGGCAAAGCGTGATGCCGTATGGATGGGGCAAATTTATGATGCCTTGGGGCTTTCGGTCGGATGCATTACGCATGAAGCTTCTTATATATATGATGCTAACTATCGCCAGGAGCCAAATGATGAAAAAGACGAGCGGCGCGATGAAAAAGGGAGCTTTCTTGTGGAAGATTCGTACCTGCACCCGTGCACGAGAAAGGAGGCGTACGCGGCCGATATTACGTACGGTACAAATAATGAATTTGGATTTGATTTTTTGCGCGACAATATGGCGTATGATTTGGCGCAGCAGGTGCAGCGGGGGCATCATTTGGCCATTATCGACGAAGTAGATTCCATTTTAATAGATGAAGCCAGAACGCCTTTGATTATTTCCGCGCCCGACGAAGAAAGCTCCTCATGGTATAGAGATTTTGCGAAAATCACGCCGCAGCTGCAAAAGGATGTGGATTACGAAATTGATGAAAAGCTCAAAGCGGTAACAATTACTGATCCTGGGATCAACAAAGTGGAAAAGCTTTTGGGCGTGGAAGATATCTACCAAGAAAAAGGAATTAAGTACATTCACCATTTAGAGCAGGCGTTGCGCGCGCAGGGTTTGTTTCAGCGCGATCGCGATTATGTCGTGCGTTCGGGGCAGGTCATAATTGTCGACGAATTCACGGGCCGCTTGCTGCCCGGGCGCCGCTACTCTGGGGGACTGCACCAGGCGCTGGAGGCAAAAGAAGGCGTGCAGGTGCAGCCAGAATCTCTTACGCTGGCTTCCATCACATTCCAGAACTATTTCCGAATGTACAAAAAATTAGCGGGTATGACCGGAACAGCTCTGACTTCCGAGGAAGAGTTTTACAAAGTATATGGTTTGGAAGTGGTGGAAATTCCCACAAACAAGCCAATGATCAGGCAAGATTTGCAGGATCGTATTTACAAGTCAGAAGAGGGGAAGTTTCGCGCGGTTGCGCAGGAAATTGCAGAGAAGCATGAGAAAGGCCAACCGGTGCTCGTTGGCACTGTGTCTATCCAGAAAAACGAATATCTGGGGAAACTGCTTGAGGTAGAAGGAATTCCCCACAAAGTTCTCAACGCAAAAAACCATGAGCAGGAAGCTCAAATTATCGCGCAGGCGGGACGTTTCGGCGCCGTAACCGTAGCAACCAATATGGCAGGCCGCGGCGTGGATATTGTTCTGGGGGGAAACCCCCAGAACTCTGAAGAGGCTCGAAGGGTGGTGGAACTAGGGGGATTGCACGTAATAGGCACGGAGCGGCATGAAGCACGGAGAATTGATAATCAGCTTCGCGGGCGGTCGGGTCGGCAGGGAGATCCTGGCTCCACGCAGTTTTTCGTTTCTTTGGAAGATGATTTGATGCGGGTGTTCGGCGGCGAGAAAATAAAGGGATTAATGGAAAAACTCCATATGCCGGAAGACCAGCCTATTGAGAACAGAATGCTTTCCGGGGCGCTGGAATCCGCGCAATCAAAAATTGAAGGTTTTCATTTTGATTCCCGGAAGCATTTGCTGCAGTTCGACGACGTGCTCAATAAACATAGAGACGCAATATACCGCCTCCGCCGCGAAATTTTGGAAAAAGCTCAAAAAGGAGAACTCAAAGAGCATGTTATGGATATTGTTCAACGCCAAAGTGCGACCCTTGAGGAAAGGAAGGCAGGCTTTACCAAAGAAGAGTACGAAAAGAAAGAACAGGAGCTCGGCGAGAAGAATATGCGCCAAGCGGAAAAAATTGTGGCTTTGCACGCGATTGATTCTCTGTGGGTAGGGCATTTGGAGAATATGGAGTATGTGCGAGAGTCGGTGCGCTTGCGCGCGTATGGCCAGCAGGATCCTCTTATAGAATATAAAAACGAAGGGCACCGGATGTTCCGCCAGTTGCTCGACGCAATCGATGAGAACGTAGCGACTTCTTTAATGAACGCGCATTTGCAGCCGCAACCCGTGATTCCCACTAAAAATGTGAGTTATTCGAGCCCCGCCAGCTCTACTTCGAATTCGGCGCCGCGGGCGTCCGCCTCCGCGCCGCAGAGCGGCGCTCCGGCCGGCGAAAAGGTGGGGCGCAACGATCCCTGCCCCTGCGGAGCGGTGAATCCTGCGACGGGCGAAATATATAAATATAAGAAATGTGGTCTCATTAATGCTTCCTATCACAAACAATCATAGCGACGTCCTGAGCTTGTCGAAGGGCGGCTCCGGAAAGAAATACAAAAAGTGCCACGGAGCGTAGGAGAGGATAATTATGGACAAAAGAGTATTAATTATTGGTCCATCTGGTTCAGGAAAAACGCGTATCTCGGCTGAGCTAAGGAAGCAAGAAATCAATGCCGTTGATGCGGACTTAATTCCAAGATTGTCTGGTTGGTTCAATAAGGATGGAAAAGAAGTAAAATATCCTGAAGATGCCGATAAGGAATTTCTGGATAACCACGAATTTCTTTGGAATAAAGAAATTCTAAAAAATTATCTGGAAAACCAGAATGAAATTTACTTCTTTGGACTATCAGGAAATGTATTTGATGTCATTGATTTATTTGATAAAACATATTTCCTAAAGGTAGATCCAGAGGTACTTGCAAAGAATCTTCGCCATGCATTAAGGGGGAACCCGATGGGTAAGACCGATTATCAACTTGAGAACGCTCTAAAATACGCTGAAGAGATTGAGCAGAAAGCGAAAGAATTGGGTATAAACATTATTGATGCCACAGACAAATCGCCAGAGGATATTTTTGAGAAGATTAAACAGTAAACTCCCGGGAGCAAAAAATAAACCTAAGAAGTGTCATGCGAAGTGAATAAATCCTATCGTTTTACTATTGCTATCGCATGAAATAGACGATAGAATAAAACCGATGGGAAGCGTGCGAAAATACAAGTATTACTTTAGAAAGCAGAAATCTCAAATCGTTAGAGATATATTCACCTTGCTTGTGGTTGGAGGTATAATTGCAATCGCCGCCACTTCGCCCTACTTTGTGCAAAATGTTTTGCGGGTACAGAAAAATTGGAAAAAATATCCAAAGCAAAAGATATCAGATACATTTTACCGTTTGCGGAAGCAGGGGCTTATTAAGATTGAAGAAAGAAATCGGCAGATATATATTTCACTTACCCCAGAAGGGGAAAAGAAAGCAGGTATTTATCAGATCGATAAACTTCGGATTGCGAGGCCAAAACATTGGGATCGGAAATGGCGGCTTCTTTTGTTTGATATTCCAGAAAAGAGAAAAATCTCTCGCGAAGCGCTGCGCGGAAAACTAAAAGAATTAGGATTTGTTCAATTTCAAAAAAGCGCATGGCTTCATCCATATGACTGTAGAACGGAGATAGGGCTACTGCAGGATTTCTTTGGCTTGTCGGAGGAGGAAATGCAATTAGTAGTTGCTGAAAATATCAGCAACGTGGAGCAATCTAAGAAAATTTTTAAGCTGTAACCTATCGACTTAATTATGCTATCGCAATGATAGAACGATAGGTTGCGGCGATGCGCAAGAGGAGATATAAAGAATACTATGGAAAGTAAAGAAGAAAAACAAAAGGTTATTGCGGTGGCGTGTGTCCGCAACGCAGAGGGAAAATTTCTCGTGCAAAAGAGGATTGATCCTTTGATACCGGAGGCAGACGGCAAATGGGAGTTTCCGGGCGGAGTTGTAGAGTTCGGAGAGACGCCAGAACAAGCAGCCCAACGGGAGTGTAAAGAAGAAACTGGCTGCGTTATTGAGATAGTGCGAGTTCTGCCCCTTGCGTATAATAAAATATGGCAAAGGAATGATGGTATTGCCCTCCAAGCATTCATTTGGAGTTTTGAGGCGCGGTATATATCGGGCGAACCAAAGCCTTTAGACAAAAAAGTTTCCGAAGTAAAATGGTGTAGCAGGGAGGAGTTAATGAATCTCGATGCGCTTCCAGGCACTCACCTTATTGTAGAAGCTGCAGAAAAAAGCATACTATGAATCAAAGCTGTCCATTTTGTACGACGGAGAGGAAGAAGCAAAAGATGCTGAAAGACGGGAAGTATATGTATGTGATTTTCAGCAATCCCAGGATTATGCCTGGCCATTTGCTTGTGATTCCAAAGCGGCACGTAATGCGGCTGATTGAATTGACCAAAGAAGAACGGGACGAACTTTTAGATTTGCTTATTGAGTTTGAGGAAAAAATACTGCAGAAGCTTTCTGCAGGTTGCGACATTCGCCAGAACTACAAGCCGTATGTTGAAAATAGCAGAACAAGCGTAAAACATTTTCACTTTCACCTGCAGCCAAGAGATCTTAATGACGAATTACATCGAGCAGTTGAGCCTGTCCATAAGCCCTTATACCGCGACCTGCCCGAAGAAGAAAAAGAAAGATTATTCAAATTACTTAGCAATGACGCATAATAAAGATAGACATAGGATTATTCCGGCGGCGTATGTGATTTTTCAGCAGGAGAATAAGATTTTGCTTCAGCGGAGATACAACACCGGATACGAAGACGGAAATTACAGTTTTGTTTCCGGGCATGTGGAGCAGGGGGAGTCGTATAGCAATGCGATAATCCGCGAGGCGAAAGAAGAAGCCGGCGTTGAATTGAGGGGGCAAGATTTACGATTTGTGCATTTGATGCATCGCAAGGGCGAAGACTCTTACAATGAACGTGCGGATGTGTTTTTTGTTGCAGAGCGATGGAGCGGGGAGATTGCAAACGCAGAGCCACACAAGTGCGATGATCTAAGTTGGTTTGATAAAAACAATCTTCCCGAAAACCTCGTTCCCTACATCCG
>MHTS01000022.1 GCA_001824915.1 Candidatus Wildermuthbacteria bacterium RIFCSPHIGHO2_01_FULL_48_27b
AATGTCTGTACTGCATACACTTGGATTCTACCAAGTGTTGCACTTACTTGTTGAACTTACTGGAGACCGATGCGCCAGGTGACTTCTGAGTTGGGGTGCGACGCTTTTGCGACTAATCCCCTTTAGATTCTGGATGATCGAGTTCTAATACTTCTACTTCGTTGGAAGAGCCGGTGATGCGCAGGACGTCTTTGTCAATTTTTCGAAACTCGTGGGACGCCCGGTTGTATTGGTTCACGCTCGTTTCCAAAGATCGGCCGAGAGACAACATAAACTGTTCGTATGAGCCCAAGTGCCGTCCCAGATCTTCCACTTTTTTCCTTATTTCTTTTGCCGATTCTTCGATCTGCAAAGCTTTTAATCCCTGAAGCACGGTCTGCAAATACGCAAGAAAATTGGTTGGTGAAACAATGATAACGTGTTTGTCGCGGAACGCGTACTCAATCAAATCGCGCGTATTCAGCTTTACCGTTCCTACCTGCGCTATAAGCAAGTCAAAATAAATCGCCTCGTGCGGTATGAACATAAAAGCAAATTCCATGGTTCCCTCCGCTGGTTTTACGTATTTTGCGGTTTCGTCTATGCGGTTTTTAAGGTCTGATTTAAATAGTTTTTCCAAGCGCTCTTTTTCCAAGGGATCTTTTTCTTCAACCAAGCGATTATAGTTTTCAATGGAAAATTTGGAGTCCACCGGGATGATTTTATCTTTCACGAATATGGCGGCGTCCACAATGGTGCCGTCTGAAAACGCGTACTGCATTTTATAGCCGGTGGGAGGGAGAACATTTTTGAGCAGAGTTTCCAGGTAATATTCGCCCAGGATGCCCCGTTGTTTTGGATTTTTGAGTATATCCTGGAGCGACTGCAACTGGTCGGTGAAACCTATGACTTGTTTGTTGGTTTCATCCAGGCGCGTGAGTTTTTCGGTAATGTCCTGAATAACTCTCACGCTTTCTGAATACTGCTGTTGGAACATTTTGGTAGAGTCGCCCAAACGCGTGTCGAGTATGGTTCGCATCTCTCCCATTTGATTTTGCATAAGCAAAAAGCTGGAAGAGTCTTCTTTTGTTTGTCCTCGCCTAAGCAAAAACACAATAATTCCCGCCAAGAGCGCGATGATCCCGATGAGGAGAATTTCACTCATGCGTCCACTGTATCATGGTTTCATGGTTGGAAAAAGATTTCGGTTGCCACAAAGGCCAAGTATATAGCAGCGAGTATCAGCCCTTCTTTTTTGCTGAATCGTTTGCCCGTACCCATAAAAAGCAGAAAGAACGCGGCCGAAAGGAACAGGAAAAAACGCGCTACCACAAGAGGGGAAAAGTCTTCAATCTCAATGGGATGAATGAGCGCTACAACGCCAATTACCAGTGTGGAAAGGACTACCACTTCACCTAAAACTTGTCCCAGCACTATCCAGTTGTTGCCGCGCCGTGAAGCGAGGGTAGTAAAGTACAATTCGGGAAGAGCCGTGATAAATCCTGTAATGAGCACGCCGACGATAACAAGAGGGATGGCGAACGTGGTTTCGAAAAAATAGGCAGAACGCACAATGCCTTCGGAAGCTATGATAAGGCATACTACCCCTACTGCCACAGAGCCTGAACTTTTGAGAAATGATTTGAAGCCATGGAGTGGAGATTTGCGCGGTTTTCCTTCTGTTTCGCCTTCCATTATGCCGGCGATGAAATGGCGCTTTGAAAAAAGCCACAAATTGTACAAGATAAATAATGCAATAAGAGCTATGGCGTCTCCCCTGCCGAGGCGTCCATCCCACAAGAGAAGAATGGGTAAGAGGGCGGCTACTACCGCGAATAAGGCGGATTTTCTAACAAGACGGCTTTCGATAGAAAGGCCATTGGAAACAAGAACCGCTATAGCTATAACGATGGTGAAAATGACAACATTATTCCCCATTACGTTGCCAAGAGAAAGTTCTGGTACGCCCTTAAGGGCGGAGGAAATGCCCACGGAAAGGTTGGGAAGCGCGCTTCCCAAAGACATTACTAAGAACGCCAAAACGAATTGGCGCCATTTGAGATATTGGGCCACTTTAATAATGTGGTCGATAATCAGGCGGGCTGCAAGTACCACTAAGGCTATAGAACCGAGAAAAATCGCGATCTGAAAAAGAATTGAATCCATGGGCGGTCCCAACGGGAGTCGAACCCGTGTTACCAGGATGAGAACCTGGCGTCCTAGGCCTCTAGACGATGGGACCAAAGCCACCTGCGTAGATTACTCTATTCCTACCATATTTTTTCTGCATTTTCCAGCAGCGAAGAAATGTTTGCCAAAAAGAAGAGCCAGAAGTCTTTCGACAGCTGGCTTAGGATAGTTTAATGGTAAGAGGTGTTTTTCCTATGGAGCCTTGGACCTTTTGGTTCCTCGCCTATATAACCGGCTACGCTTGCCCCCTGGAGTGCTGGCTGCAATTTCCCGCAGCTTTTCTGCTGTAGTGCCCAGATCCCGCGGGGTAAATCCCCACTCCTCACGGAGAACAGAAAAACGAGTAAATGTGAATGTGTAGGATGTTAGAGAAGGATTTGCCTTGAGACTCTCGAGGGCCTTCAGGAGAATTTGGTACCGCAGACCGTGAAGCTCCGTGTCCGTTGCCCCTATGTCCAACCAGGACAATTCCCTATTTTGTGCTAGGAGTTGCTCGATCTGCCGGTGAACTTCGTGGGTAGGATTCGTCCGCAGCTCCCGGAGTAGGTTCTTTGCAGCTCTTATAATTGAGTCATCCTGTGGTTCTTGTCTCTGTGCCACAGTAGCCCCTTATCCGCAGATTTCGGCCTAAGTATACATATAGATATATGCTTTGTCAACTGTTTAGTAATCCGGAGGGATTTGATAGTAGTCAATAATATATTTGGCAAGGTCGTGGAATATGGGTACGGCAGAGTATTCCGCGGTTTTCGTTGCCGGATTGTCGAGTTTCACCAAGATGAGAAATTTGGGGTCAAAAGCCGGCGCGTATCCCACAAAGGATTGCACGGTTTTGTCGGAATATCCGGATTTTGCCACACCCAACGCTGACCAGGAAATTTGCGCGGTGCCGGTTTTGCCGGCAACGTAATACCCGGGGATCTGCGCGCTTTTCGCGTATCCGTTTTGAACAACGTTTGTGAGCATTTCAGTAACTTCGGTTGCCGTTTTGGGGCTTATTACTTGTTCTTGTTTTTTTTCGCCTTCATCCCTTTCTACAATGTAAGGCTGTGTCATTTGGCCGTTGTTAGCGATTGCGGAGAATGCTTTTACGATTTGCATGGGAGTCATTTCAATCCCCTGTCCGAAAGAAGCAGTGGCGAAGTTAATTTCATATCCTTTTTTGAACTCGGCATTTCTCGAGAATATTTCGCCCGCAAGGTCGATATTCGTGGGGTCGAAAAACCCGAATTTTTCGATATATTCCAAGAATTTTTCCTTTCCAAGTTGTTGCGCCGCAAATACCGCTCCAGTATTAATGGAATATTCCAATACTTCAGTCATTGTTCGCAAACCCCACACCCTGTGGTCGTAGTTGGTAATTTTCCGCGCGCCAATCTGCACAAAACCTTTATCCGTATAGGTGGTATCCGGAGTTATGGTTCCTTCGTTGAGGGCTGCAGCCATGGTGAACGCTTTGAAAATAGATCCCGGCTCGTAAATCTTTTGAATAGCGGGATTTTGAAAGACCCCAAGGTCTATTTGGGTTGAGTATGAATTTGGATCGAAAGAGGGGGTGCTCGCAAGCGCCAGAATTTTGCCCGAAACCGGGTCCACGACGATGATGGTCCCTGCTTCAATATCAAGATTTGCTTCCGCTTTTTCCAACAGTTGCTCTGCTACCGATTGAATATTGTAGTCAAGCGTCAAAACAATGTCTTCCCCATTCTGGCTGGTGCTGGCGAATACGGCCAAGAGGTAGTTCGCGGGATTTCTCGCTCCGGCCCCTGCGCCTTCTTTCCCAGCGAGTTTACTATCGTAGTATCCTTCTATGCCGTATTGGCCCTCGCCATCTTGGTTGGTAAAACCTATAACATGAGCGGCTAATGAGGCTTGGGGATACGAACGCATTTGTTCTTGCCTTACCCCGGCGCCCGCGAGTTTGAGGTCTTGAATTTGCTGAACTTCAGTTTCGGAAATGCGCTTCTTTAAAGTTTCAAAGAAGCTGTCTTTGTTCTGGAATTTAGAAAGAATAAATTCCTCCTCGAGTTGGAGGATTTGCGCGAGTTTGCTCGCTGTATCTTCGGGGTTTTTCAGTTCCGCCGGCGAGACAAAAGCCGAAGGGACTTTTTGATTGGACGCGAGTGTGTATAAATTTCCATTTTTATCCTGTAAAAAAACAGCGCCTCTTGCTCCTCGCGTGAGAGCGCTTACGTTTTGCTGGCCTTGAGCAAGGGCTTTATACAAGCCTTGGTTTACGATCTGCAAATATGCGAGGCGTCCCCCGAGGATCGCGCCAAAGCAAAGCAGGAGAAACAAAACAAGATGAAAACGCCAGTACCTCATTGATTTTGCGCAACTCCGCCTGAAGGAATCTTGAGATAGGTAATAGAGCGGACGCGCTCAAAATTTCGCGATTGCGCAAGTTGCTCGAGATCTTTAAAGGGTACTGCCTGGTTAGCCTGTACTTGGAGCGCCGTATTGGCGTGTCTGTGTTCGGCGATCTGTCGTTCGGTTCCTGCGATGCGATATACCAAGATGGTAAGCGCGTTGACCTGAATAATATAAAGGCCAATCAGGAAACCGGTGAAAAGCAGTCCCAACACCCAAAATATTTTCGTGTGATAGGAGGAGGAAAGAAGAATGGTCATAGTTTTACGGCGACTCGTAATTTGGCAGATCGCGCTCTTGAATTTTGCTTGATTTCCGCGCGAGATGGAATTATTGGTTTTTTTGTAAGTGGGCGAAAGAGAGGATTTTGTTTAAAAAATTCTTTTACGATTCGATCTTCTAATGAATGAAAGGAAATAACCGCGATTTTTCCATTTTGGCTAACAAGTTCCGTTGCGCCTTGAAGACCTTGTTTTATATTTTCCACTTCGTTGTTCACCGCAATGCGAAGCGCTTGAAATGTTTTCGTGGCAGGGTGGATTTTTCTTCGCTGATACCATTTGGGCGTGGCTTGCTCTACGATTTGGACTAGCTGTGAAGTCTTTTGCAAATGCGTTTGCGCTCTGCTCTGGACGATTGCTTCCGCGATTTGTTTTGAGAATTGTTCCTCGCTGTAGTCTCTTAGCATACGCTCAAGCTGTATTTTGCTGCTGTAGTTGAGAAGCTTTTCCGCGGTGATTGGGTTCTGCGTGTTATAGCGCATATCGAGCGGCTCTTCTTTTCGAAACGTGAATCCTCTTCTTCTGCTTTCCAGCTGGTCTGAAGACAGGCCAAGATCGAACAGAATGCCGGCAACTGGTCGAAAGGCGTTTTTTGCCGCGGCCTCTTTGATGTTGGCGAAATTTTCATTTTCTGCGAACACGCGGTTCTGCAACCTTCGCTTGCGTAGTTCTTCTGTAAAGGACTGGATTGCTTCTGCGTCCCAATCTAAGGCGAGTATCTTCCCTTTTGGGGCAATTCGTTCTGCTATGGCAAATGTATGGCCTCCCCCACCCGCCGTACAATCAATGAAATTCTCATTCGGCTGGGGATCCAGGTACTCCAAAACTTTTTCGGTTAAGACGGGTTCATGCATGCTAGATTCCGAGTTCTTTCAAGCGTTCTGCCATATCCCCCATCCCCTTTTCAATATTTGTTTTGTATGCTTCCCATTTTTGCTCGTCCCAAATTTCAATTCGGTTGTAGACTCCGGCAATCACGGTCTTTTTCCCGAGCGAGGCATATTCTTTTAAATAATCAGGCACGAGAATCCTTCCGAGTTTGTCTAAATCTGCTTCCATCGCTCCTGCCAGCATTAGTCTTGCGAATCCTCTTGCGTCAGCTTGCGCTAAGGGCAGTTTGCTTAGTTTTTCCGCCAATACTTCCCATTCTTTAAACGAGTATAAAAAAAGACACTGATCTAATCCTCGGGTAACCACCGCTTTTTTCCCAAGTGCTTGGCGGAATTTTGCAGGGATTGCGAGGCGCTTTTTCTCATCTATGGAATAGGAAAATTCTCCGAGAAACATAAGAAGGGGGCTTTATCATAAAAAGGAGTTTTCCACAGATATGCCGACTTTTCCCCACATTTATCCACAACTCCCCACCTAGTTACCAATATATCCCACCCAGCACCCTTCGTCAACCCCGGTTATCCACACTTCGACTTTGCTCAGTGCAAGCAATAAAAAAACAGCCCTTCGACTCTGCGCAGGGCTGTTTTTCTCAAGTAAGGCTTAGCCTTACTTATAATTTTTCTTATGGGAGGATGCGTTTGATACCTTTGATTTTGTCAAAATCCGTGTCAAAGCTGTAAATTTCTTTTATGTCACGCTTTTGCATATAAGCTATATTAAACGCATCGGCAAATGAAATGTTGTAGTTTGCAAAAAAATCGAGAGCTATTAGGAAGATCTGCCGATTTTCTATGTATAATCCTCGAAGCTCAAAAATAGGCTTAAGCAGTTCGATTATTTCTTGTGGGGATTTGCGATAACTTCGGTGAAGATTGAAAATGCACTCAAAGAGCACTAAAGAATTGAGTTCGGCCTTCTCCTGGTTTTTAGCAAGGCGTTCTAAAAGCAAAAGCGAACGTTGTGCCATTTCTGTCTCATCGTTCAGGAAGTACCGGAGAAGAATATTTGTATCGAGAAGTTTCATCTCTCGTTTTTCATCTCTTTCATCACTTCTTCTGACACTCCTTTTTCAAACTCCTCGCGGAGTTTTTTAAAATCTTCTGGCCGTTTTCTTGGTTTTACCGCCCCAAAATTCTCAAGCAGTTTCGAGCGAACAGGTACAAGATAGGCGGATTCTTTTGTCTCATCAACCAAAAACTCCACTTGATCCCCGGGCTTTACTCCTATGGCATCGCGTACCATTTTCGGAATGGTAACCTGCGATTTCCTTGTAAGATAAGATTTTGTAATACTTTTTCGCATGGTATTACTTTAGCGCATTCCTTACTTTCTGTCAAGGGTGAGGATAGTCTTTTGGACTATAGAAATACGTTATGTTTTTCTCACTTCAAAAGTTTGAGGGTCGATAGTGATGCGATCCCCTCTTTTTATGGTATTAGAGAGTAGGGTTATGGCAAGCGCGTTTTCTACTTTGTCTTGCAATACACGGCGCATGTTGCGCGCGCCAAAAGTCGGGTCGTAGCCAAGCTTTGCAATTCTTTCTTTAAGTTCTTCGGTGATTTCCAGTTCAATGCCCTTTTCTGTCATATTCCGCTGAAGTTTTTTTAGCATGAGTCCTGCGATCTGGATAAGATGTTCTTGGGTGAGCGGAGTAAACAAAATAACGCCGTCGAATCGGTTAATAAATTCAGGCCTATAAATTCCTTCATGAAAAAGATAGTCAAGCATTTGTGTCTTGAGTTGGGCAAAGTCAGTCTGCTGTTTTATCGCCTGTAAGATAAGGAGATACCCCGCGTTGCTCGTGGCAATAATAATCGTGTGGCGAAAGTCGGTTTTGCGGCCCAATCCGTCGGTAAGGTGTCCTTCGTCTAATACCTGCAAGAAAAGGTTGAGGACATTCGGATGGGCCTTTTCCAGCTCGTCTAACAAGATAAGAGAGAAAGGATTTTCTCTGACCGAAGCGGTGAGTAGGCCTTCTTGTGTTGGAGTGCCCAAGAGTCGGTCTATGTCTTTTACATTTTGGAATTCGGACATATCCAAACGTATGATGCGCGATTCAGACCCAAAATAAATAGCGGCCAATGCTTTCGCGGTTTCGGTCTTCCCTACTCCGGTGGGACCGAGAAACAGAAAACTTCCCATGGGCCCTTGGCGCGTTGCCACCTGCGCCCTCGCGCGGCGCAGAGCAGAAGCAACTTCGCGCACTGCTTCTTCTTGGTTTATGATTCGTTTATGGATAAGGGTTTCCAGGTCCAGCAGGGTTTCTCGTTCCGTGGTTTCAATATCGCCTACCGGAATCTGCGTGCGTTCGGTAACCACGCGGGCCACGTGAGCCGGCATAAGCACTTTATCTGCGGTTTGGGCAATCCAGCTCATGGTGTCGTCCAGCAGGTCCAATGCCTTTTTTGGAAAAGGTAGGGCTTGAATATATTTGTCCGCGTACGCCACGATTGCTTGCAACGCAGGATAGGAAATGAATTTCTTGTATGTCGCTTCAAACATAGGTACGGTTTCTTCCAGTACCTCGAGTGTTTCCGCTTGGGAAAGCTCTGTCACTTCTATCTTTTCAAAAAAAGAAAGCAGCGAAGGATTTTGCTCCAGATATCGATGGAGTCCGGCAAATGTGGTTATAGCAATAAACGGAAACTCCGGGATCCGCAGATATGAGGAGAGCACACCCGCAATATTTACTCGTCCTGCGGCAGGTTCGGTGAATTCCCCTACAAAGTTATGCAGATCGTCTATAACTAAAATGATGTTGCCGGCCGCAAGAACTTCGCGGAAAATCTCGCTTAAAATAGCCTCTACTTCTTCCAGCGATTGGATGGAAGACATCACGTGTGCAAGATCAAGTTCCACAATGCGTTTGTAGTTGAGAAGCGAGTTTTGACACGCGCCCAGCTGGCTTTTGGAAGCCAAGTCTTGAATCAAGCGTTTTCGTCCGGATCCTGGATTTCCTACGAGCAGCACATTATTCGTTTCCTGGCGTGAGAGGATGCGTTCTATCATCTCTTGTTCTTGCTGGTGTCCGATTGCACGGGGAAAGCGCGCAGCCATTACTTCTTTGGAAATGTCATATCCGAACTGGTCGAGCGTAACTGTGTAGCCCGCAGCCCAGTTTTTTCCGAGCGCGCCATAGCGCCGCAGATTTTTTTTGAGCCAGAACTTTTTTTGCTCTTCGTTTTTGATGCGTTCTCGGTAGTGCCATTCAGCCACATTGGGAACGTCGCGCTCCGGCACGAAGCCTCGCTCAATTAAATATCGCGTGAAAAAGGTGTCGGTTTCCGCTAAGACAGCGAGCACATCCTCAACTTCAGTCTTTTCCCGCCCCTGAATTTGCGCCCGGTCAATTGCCTTACGTATGGTTTCTATAAAGTCAGGAGTGAATGTAAGTTCTTTTGTTTTTTGCAGGCGACGGGGTTGCGAATCAAATCCCTTTTCAATCTCTCTTCTTAGTTCGTTTGGGTCCAACAGCATGCGAAAAAGCACGAATTCCAAAGAAGAGTTTTCTTTTAGAAGAAAATAAAGCAATAGCTTTGAATCTACTCCGAAAAAGCGTTTTTGTTTTGCGCGTTTTATTGCGTTTTGGGCGGCGTGGAGCACGGAGAATGAAAAAAGGTTAGCAAGATTTTCTTCTCCAAAACGTAAACGCGGCCTTTGCAAACTTTCTCCAAATCGCTCGAGGAGAAATATCGTAGCTCCATACGCGAAGCTCAAAAGCGCGAGGCCAAAGAGAATTCTGCTGGTGCTCTGCGAAACCAGGCCTTCACTCGGAATAAAGGTTATGAGGAAAAGCAAAAACAGAAGGACGAATATCCATTGAGTTGCCCTGCGGATTTTGCGTAGAACTGTAGTTTGAAAATAGCTGTCAAACCACAACGCCGGAGCAAGCGATGATTTCGCAATGTTAAAAGAGAAGGAAGATGCCATAAATAAAGGCTGCCGCAATCATTGCGGGTAATACGAGCCAGAATAAAAATAAAAGACCCCCGAGAAATAGAAGCACAAGTTGTACGGCGAGGCCGGTTGCAATAAGAAAACTTCGGACAATAGCTCCCAGAATTCGCGAGATAAGGTTGGAGGAGAAAGTAAACAAATATACTCCGATATCGAATCCCTTCTCGTAGTCCCAAGAGATTTTTCTCCACGGTGCGAAAAATGTTTGCAACAGAAGGGGTACGGAGAAATAGTTAAAATTAAACCAGAGAATATTCCCCCATCCCTTCATGATTTCTCTGGGGGCATTGAGATAATGCCATTTTACGTAGTGCAACAGCAAAAGTGATTGCATTGGAACAGTATATCATATTGCGCAGTTCGGGCCCAAGCTTTCAAGAAATTGCTCAGAGAGCGAGCGGTCAAATGCAAAGAGGGAGCCATCCCACCGGTAGGCGCGTACAAAACACCATATTTCTTCTGCTTCCTTGCTTGGAATGCCGTCTTCGGGCTTTCCTAATTCGCGTATTTGGGTGAACAGCTCTATGATTTCTTTTTTGCCGTCGCCATTTACATCAACGATTTGCACGGTTTCTGTGTGGGTAACCGTGCCGCCCATAAGGAAGATTGCGTCACGCAGTTGATTGTTTTGGTCGCGAAGCTGAATCCATTCGAGCTTTTTTTCTTGAGTATCTGCGCGCAAAAATCCGTGGGCGGCGTTTGAAGCGCCTCCGAATCCGAGCGACATAAACAATTCTTGGGTGTCGTCGCCAGTGATTTCTTCAAGATCACGTACTTCCGGCACTCCCCGCAGAACCTCTTGATAATCAACGTTTCCGAGGCGTTCGGATGTTCCCGTAGAGTCCAGGATACTCATGATAAGAATGGTCGCGATGTTGTTGCCGGCCGCGCCGATAATAAGTTCCGGGCCGTTCTGGCCATCGAGATTCGCCACGCTATACGTTGCGGTCTGCTTGTCAAACCTTTCGTCGAGAGTGTTCCGGATAACGCTTCTTGCCAGTTGTTCCGATACCTCAAAAACCTCGTCTTTCCCATTCTCATCGTTTTCAGCTTGGATATTGGTTTCCGGCGTAGATTCTTGCTGCCCGGTTAGTACCCAAACCCCTACCCCGATCACTATTAGAAGAGTCAAAAAGAGAAGAACAAATTTCATAGTGGGCTCGATTGGATTTGAACCAACGACTTCTTGCGTGTGATGCAAGCGCTCTGCCACTGAGCTACGAGCCCGTATTCCCAGCGTAGAAAATTTTTGTAAAAAGCGCAAGCCTGCCTCGCCGAAGACGACGAGTCAAGGCGGGCCTGCCTCGACTCGGCAAGGCGGGTCTGCTATAATGTAAAAACCAGTATGAAAATTTTCGAGTTTCAGTTTAACCCCAAGGCCAAGAAGGATCGATTTTTCCGAGTGTTTTCAAAAGAGCCCGCGAAAGGAGCGGAGGCGCAGGGAAGCATGTATATTGTGTGTGAACTGGCAAATGCTTTGCCGACCAACTCCAATTTTCTAGAGCGCCTATCAAACGTAATCGAGCAGGAATATTATGATCCAGAGAAACAGCCGCAAGCAGCTGCGCAACGCTTAAAAAGCGCGCTCAAGAAGGCCAACAGCTTTTTGGCAGAGGAATCCAAGGGAGGAAATGTGGATTGGCTTGGAAATCTTCATTTCTTGTTGCTTCTGTTTGCTCCTACTCCTCAAGGCTACACTCTTTACTTTACGAAAGTCGGCGGGATGAAATTGTGGATGTCGCGCGCAGGTTCTCTCGTTGACGCGGGGAAAAGCATTGAATCTGCAAAAAACGATGAGGGTTCCGTGAAAATATTCGGGAATGTGGGTTCGGGCAGAATTATCCCGGGAGACCGGATTATAGGCCTTACCCCAGAAGCATTCGAATTTTTCTCAAAGGAAAACTTTTTGCAAGCTGTTGCGCAGCTTCATGAAGAAAAACAGTTCAGGAATATGTTCGAAGCCAAACAGAAAGAGATGTCCCAACTTATGGGCATTCTGTTTTTTGTGCTTGCGGAGGCTTTAGAGCCGGCAAACGAGGAAAAGAAGGAAGGTCAGTCTGCTTTTGTGAGGTGGAGCGAGCAGGCCCGCCTTGCTGCGAGGCAGGTGAAGTTTCCCCAACTGAAAATACCAGCACTCCCGCTTCGACTTCCGCAGCCAGTTTTAATGTTGCCTAGCCCTTCTTTCCTAAGAAAGAAGCTTCCCTTTTTAATGCTTTCGGAAGCAAGAAAACGTATGGGGCTTCTCGCGCTTCTTCTGTTTGTTTTGCTCTTGGGATTCGCGATTTTGGGTGGCAAATCGCAAAGAGATAATCAGCTTGAACAGCCGGAGGAGCAAGAACAAATTACAGCGGAAATGCGCGTTCGGTACAACATTGTAGACATTGAACAACCCGAGGTTGCCGCAATCCTTCCTGATTCCCCTTCTCTCCGGGAGGCTCAACGTATGATTCAATTAGGCAGCAAATTTTATTTTTTTAACTCATCTTCGCCGAATATCGCTGTGTTTGACGGCGAGGTCAACGCTTCTGAAACGCTGAACACAGGAAAGACTATCAAGCTTGGGACAAGTTCCGGGAATTCGCTTTTGTTCTTTGCGGAACCAGATACTATGGTGTTTTTGAACGCCACAACTGACGTTGTGTCTCAACAGCAGGTAGCTTTTCCCGCAGATGCTCAGTTTGGGGGAATGGAACAATATGCTGGGAATTTGTATTTCTTTGATGCAAGGAGCGGAGACATTTTTCGCTCCCCCATTCCGCAAGGAGAATCAGTAACGCTTAAACGTTGGTTTGATCCTCTTTCTCCCAAAAAACCAATCAATGCCCGGGCAATGGGCATTGATGGAAATGTTTGGATTCTTACTGAAGAAAACGAGATTCAGCGGTATTTTAGGGGGTCGTATCAGGAAAGTTTGAATCTTGATATTGTCCCCGCGTTCCGCGCAGTGCGTTCTTTGAAGACCACCGCGCAGCTCCCTTATCTGTATCTTCTGGAGCCTGCGGAATCAAGAGTTGTGATTTTAAGTAAATCGGGGCAAGTGCTTCGACAATATATGAGCCCGGCATTTACGAACGTCCGCGATTTCACAGTTTCCCCGGACGGCCAAACATTGTATTTGTTTGACGGCGCGAAACTCTATCGAATTTCTCCCGTGGTGTACTAGCTTTATTTGAGTTCTACGGTAGCACCGGCTGTCTCAAGCTTTTTCTTGAGTTCTGCTGCTTCGTCTTTCCCTGCGCCTTCTTTTACGACTTGAACGCCCGCAACGGCGGCGTCAACGAGGTCTTTCGCCTCCTTTAGCCCCTTTCCGGTTGCGTCGCGCACCACTTTGATAACTTCTATCTTTTTTTCTCCTACTTTGGTAAGGACGACATTGAAAGAAGTTTTCTCTTCCTCGGCTGGGGCGCCATTGCCTGCCGCGGGAGCTGCCGCTACTGCTATTGGAGCAGCTGCGGAAACGCCGAATTTTTCTTCCAAGAGGTGTACCAACTCGGAAAGCTCAAGCACCGAAAGCTTCTCAATAGATTCTACGAGAGATTTGAACTTTGCGGGTACTTCTCCGCCAGCTGGCGGATTTGTTTCTTTCTCTTCTGACATATGGGTTAAAAATTAATAATTAGAAATTAAGAATTCACAGTTTCTGACCTTCTGGTCAAAACTGTCATAAGACCTTTGATATTTCCTTGCAATACTGAAACGAAACCGGACATCGGGAAAGCCATCGTGCCGACCAGTCGCGAAAGAAGTTCTTCGCGCGAAGGCAGATTGGCTATAGCCACAATGTTGGCTGCGTTTTGCAATTCATTTTCAAAATAACCGCCCAAAATTTTCAAGTTTCCATTGGTTTTCCCGAACGCATAAGCGATTTTCATAGGGGCGAAAGGATCATCGAAAGCGAAAATTGTTCCGATCTGGCCTTCCATGTCCTTCAAATTCTCTTCAATTTTCTTTTCCCTCAAGACTTTGGAAAGCAGTGTTTTCTTGGCCACCACAAGCTTTGCTCCCGCTTCCTTGAGCTGGTTTCGCAGGCTTGTCATATCCCCTACCTTGAGGCCTTTGTAGCTCACAAACATCATTGCTTGCTGTTTAGCGAGATGCTCTGCTAGTTGGTTCAGTATTTCTTGTTTTTGCTGTTTGGTTTTCATGGAATAAAAAACATCTGCTTCCGCAGACATCTTCAGTATTCGCGACATTTCAAAATGTCGCAAAATGCTATCCCTGCATGGGTCTTATTGTTCGTTGCTTGCCCTGAGTGAGCGAAGCGAATCGAAGGGCCCATGGTCTGTGGAATAATTCAGTTTACTCCTCTTGCGAAAATTGTCAACCCCTCCCCTTTTTATCGCAAGTAGAGCGCTTTGGCAGCGAGGTGCTCTGCGAACGTGCGGGAAAAGATAGTTGCGCCATCGCGCGCAGAGAGGTAATACCAATATGGGCTTGCGACCGGTTCCACTGCGGCTTGAATGCTTTCTATCCCCGGGTTTGAAATGGGGCCCAAGGGCAGGCCATATATGCGGTATGTGTTGTAGGGTGATTCTATTTGTGTCTCCGCGATAGAAACTTTGTAATAATTCCCATCGCGAATGTACACTACGGGAGAGTCTGTTTGCAGCCGCATGCCTTCTTCCAGGCGCTTTTGCAGGAGTCCTGCCACAAGCTGCTTGTCTTCAAAGTTTCGTACCTCCTTTTCAATCATTGCGGCCCAAGTTACCACCTCGTATATGCTTTTTCCTTGCGCCTCAATTTTGTAGAGAAGTTCGGGCGTGAGGTTGGCTCCAAAATTCCGGAGCGCGTGGCGCACAAAAGTTTCG
The DNA here is from genome assembly GCA_001824915.1 of Candidatus Wildermuthbacteria bacterium RIFCSPHIGHO2_01_FULL_48_27b. Lineage (GTDB taxonomy): Bacteria > Patescibacteriota > Minisyncoccia > Minisyncoccales > UBA10102 > O2-01-FULL-48-27b. The sequence continues at coordinate 14,480 of MHTS01000022.1, forward strand.
GCTGTTTCATTTGCGGTGACTTGGTAGGTGTCCGGGAAAAGGTATCCTTCGAGGCTTACATAGAGGGGTTTGTCTTGCAAAAACGCGAATTCACGGGAAAAATCTTTTGGCCGAGGCAGATCGGTTTCTTCACGATAATCAACTGTAGGATATCCGGTAACCGCGAAGAATTCCTCTTGCGTAAAGAATCCGCGTTTCTCAAATTCAGTCGCAATATCGCGTAAGTTCCATCCTTCTTTGATGGTTATGTATTCCCGTATAATATCGCCGCTAGCCAGTGCGTGAATAATCGTGTGGGCATTCATGCTAGGCGCGAAAAGGTAGTCGCCGCTTTGAAGTTTTTGGGCCTGACCGATTAAGAGCGCATACAGAAAGAAGCTGGTGCGTGAGCGAATAAGATTCGCCTTCTCGAGGTTGAAAGCTGTTTGATAACTCCCCTCTCCATTTTCGACCCGAAAGACGATTGGGGTGGACGCGGCGCGGTCAACAGGAAGAAAAATATGGACAAACCCAAAAATCGCAACCACCGCGACGAAGGTTAAGGTGAGTTCATAGAGGAGTATAAATTTCTTATTATATAAATTCCTCAGCGCTATTCTCATTTTATTTTTTGAACGAGTTCTTTGAGTTGGCGACGAATCTTGAATTTCCTAAGCGGATCAAGGTGGTTTATAATAAGCTTCCCTTCAAGGTGATCAATTTCATGCTGAAAAATTCGCGCGGTAAGGCCTCCGGTTTCAACCCTTACCTTCGAGCCGTCTGCTGTTTGGCATACGATTTCTACGGATTCAGCTCGTTTTACCGGAACAAAAATTCCCGGAAGACTTAAGCATCCTTCTTCATCGATGGCTGTCTCCTTTGATTTTTTTACGATGACCGGATTCAAAAACGCAAGAGGCCTGCCGCGTACGTGTCGGGACGTTTCTCTTACCGTAGCGCGCGGGTCATCAGAAGTTTCTACGATAATAAGCCTCTTTGATATGCCAACTTGAGGAGCGGCGAGCCCAATGCCCTGACTTCCGTACATCGTTTCGATCATCTGTGGAATGAGGCGTTCGATTTCTTGAGTTATTTCAGGCACTTCTTGCGCTCGTACTTTCAGGATTTTTTTAGGATACGTTACGATTTTGAGTGTTGCCATTTTTTGCAGGGGCGCCAAGATTCGAACTTGGCCTAACGGTTTTGGAGACCGTTGTGCTTCCGCTGACACTACGCCCCCATGCTTCCCCCCAAATGTACGAGGTCCGACCTCGTACATTTGGGGGCTCGATTTTCTGCCAATTCTGCCAATTGTTACTTCAGCGCTACTTCTTTGTTTCTTTATGCGCGGTGCGTTTCCTGCAGCGCTTGCAGAATTTTTGCAATTCCAGCTTCGTTTCGGCCTTCTCCTTTGACTTTTTGATAAAGTAATTAACTTCCTTGCACGTGGCGCACTGAAATTTGATAAATGGTTTTTTCTTTGCTGCCATACTGTGTTATTAAATTTATATTTGAGCCAATGGCCGGAATCGAACCGGCGACCTACTCCTTACCATGGAGTTGCTCTGCCGACTGAGCTACATTGGCATAAAATTCAACTGCTTGAATTTTGTGGGGCATTTTAGGATTGCGATGTCGCCGGCGAGGCGACCGCAATCCGTTAAAGAATGCCCGGGTCCCTTTTTGTGCGTGGAGAGGGATTCGAACCCCCGTAGCCCGAAGGCGTGTGGTTTACAGCCACATGCAATTGACCGCTCTGCCATCCACGCTTTATCCTTGCATATCCTACCACGTTTTCCTTCAATTTTCAATCATCGAATGAGCTTCCCGTGTCTTCGCCGCCATTCTTCTATTTTGCTGTGATCGCCAGATAAGAGTACCCTTGGCACAACTCGTCTTTTGCCCTGTGCGTCGATGTAGACTTCGGGCCGCGTGTACTGCGGATATTCAACAAATCCCCCGTCTTTTACGTGCTCTTTCAAAAATTCTTCTTTGCCAATAACGCCGGGAATTAAGCGCGAAACGGTTTCCACTACGACCATCGCGGGAAGTTCCCCGCCCATTAAATCATAATCCCCTATTGATATCTGTTCGTCTGCAATATACTTCCCTACCCTTTCGTCCACTCCCTCATATCGGCCGCAGATCATAATAAGTTGGTCGAGCTTTGCGTATTCGTGCGCCTTTTTTTGTGTAAATTTCTTCCCCCGCGGCGTAAACAGAATAGTTTTCGTATTTAATATTTTGTGTTTAGTATTTATTTTGGATTTGAGAGCCGTAACGGCTCTGTAGATTGGTTCAATCTTGAGTACCATCCCTAATCCCCCGCCGAATGGGCTGTCGTCCACTGTTTTGTGGGAGTCTTCGGTCCAATCGCGCAGATTGTGTACACGAATCTCAAGAAGTTTTTTTTCTTGGGCGCGTTTCAAAAGTGATTCGGCAAAATAGGAGTCGAAAATTTGCGGGAATATGGTGATAATATCGAATTTCATAGTCCTTCGACTTCGCTCAGGATAAACAAAAACGGCATTACCCTATCGTAACACCGTTCTTGCAGATTTCAAGTTCGATTTTTCTTTAGATGTTCAAGCCCGCAAGAGGTTCTTCGCTCTTCCGGGGGCCGCGGCCGCCTTCTGGCTCTTCAATTTTGAGGTTTACTCGTGCGTGAGCCTTGAGACCCGCGATGCGAACTAATGTGCGAATTGCTCGCGCGGTAGAACCTTGTCGACCAACAATTTGGCCCATGTCTTGAGCGTGCACTTTCAACGAGAGCAATACGCCCATTTCATCTACTTTGCGTTCTACCGTTATGTCGTTCGGATTGTCCACCAAGGATTTCACGATATACTCGAGTAATGCTTGGTACTGAGGTGTCTCTTCTGCCATTTGAATTCTGAATTCTGTAACTTTCTGCTATTCGACTTTTCTTTATGGTATTTCTGTCTCTCGGATTTGTCAACCCCGTACGAAATCGCGAACGCTTGCGTTTGCGTTCTATTTCGTTCGGGGTCAACCCCACACAAATGATGAACCCCTCGGATGTACCACAATCCGAGGGGTCGTTAGGGTCGTCGGGCGCCAGCGAGGTTAGGTGCTGGACATTAGGACGATCGTCACGATGGGCCTGCGGCGCCGGGAGTCGCGCGGGCGCTGCGGCGGCCGGAAGCGCTGCGGCCGAATCGGGCAGCCGTAGTCCCGTCCTATACAGCCTCGGGCTGTTGCCCTTCGCTGCTGTACTCTCATGATGCGTCACCTCTCGCTGGTGTTTTTATGAAAAAGAACACTTACTTGCGCTAATTTCAGGCTTTCAAGTTGTACCTCCTCTCCTCCCTGCTGCTGAATTGTGGTACGAAACGGGGACGGGATTGCCAGGGAATCAATACTCCTTGCCAATCCATTCCCCATTTCCGCAACACGTTCGAAGATGCATGCTGTAAAATTAGGATAGTTTAGCACTGCGTGCCACGCTGTCAATACTAAAAAGTGGAAAACTTCTCTCTCTTGTGTACAGCCATGATTGGAGAGAAAGTTAAATCATAGCTGTACGCAGGAAAGATAAAGTTTGGCCGGCGAGGGAAAGAACGGATTACAATCCATTCAATCCCTCGCCAGTTTCCATCGGGAACACTAGCTGACCTTTGCCAGCCCGTTCCCCGCGACCTGTATCCCTCTTGCCCGTTCCATGGCATCACCGAGGTTGTTCACCTGGCTTCCAGAGGAAGCCGAGGAAGCAACGGGCTTCGGCGCCGAGGCGCGGTGATTGTGAAGGAGGACCCGGTACACCTCCTGCACATTGCCCGGGACCTCCACCGTCTTTGGATCCCCGCCAAGGGCAACAAGTCGGTCCACTGCCTGGTGGGCCTCCGACTTCATCGTCCTGATGTCATGGAGAACGGGCTCCATCTCCGCCCTCCTGATAGCCAACTCCCTCTCCGCCTCCTGACAGAGATTAGAATCAGAATCCCCACCGTTTTGGCGCAGGATACTCAAGAGTTTCTCAACCTCCTTCACGTCCGCCATCGCCCGATCGTAGGTGGCCTGGGCTTCCTGTGCCGCCTGGAGCCACTGAATGATCTCCTCGACTATCTTCTGGCGCCTTTGCGCCAGGGCCGCCTGAAGCTTTGCGTGAATTTCCTTCATGTCTGACATGATATCCCCTCTCTGATTTCCTTTCGGGCAATCAACCCTGCATAAACTTGAAGGGCTGGTTGCCCAAAAGAAATATTATAAAAAGCTAGAACTCCTGTTGAATCTCCCACTTGCTTGAGGGATTACAATCCCGAGCTTAGTCGAGGGACTCAATTGGGGTGGGCAGGAAGCGCAGGAGGTTATACAAACCTCATAGATTTGCGCTCTGCCCTTAACTCACTGCTTACTCCTTTCGAGCATTTCGTCGATCCTCCTGGCCAGATCTGAGATCTCTCGATCGGAGAGCCGTTCCAGATGCAACACTGCACCTGGATACTGCCTCTCGATCTTTTGTTTCAGTGCCCAGAGAAACATGCGATCGGCTATGGCCTTTTCGCGTTCCTCCTGCGCCACCTTGGCCTTGTGATTCTGGTAGACAGTGACCAACATAGAAAAGAACTTAAGCATTTCTTCCTCCTCTGCCTCTTCAAGAGAGGCAGGTATTGCCGCTTTCCATATCGGCGAGCTGAACACTAACATTGTTTCTCACTCCAAATCATTTCTTTCATGCATCTTGAGCGTTTCTGGCTAATGTTCATTTCGTCGCTATGAAGCGACTATATGCTGTATATTGAAAAGTGCTTTCGTCCTCTGAGATCACCACTGAACTTGTTGAAGTGATGAACTCGGTGGAAGGGAGGAGAGATTTGCCCGAAAGCATTTCTCTCCTCCTTGACCCTAACTATTTAGGCCTTTTTTATATCCCGCCAGGCCATTTGGCGGTTGCAGAGAACCTACTCCACTTTACGGAGGTGGTCCTCTGCGTCCTTGATCGCGACGAGTGCTACTCGTAGCTCGTCGCGATCCTGGGCGGGAGAGAAGTGCCGTCCCTCCAAGACGGCACGGATCCGGCCTGGGAGCTGGGAGAGGAGCGCGACTAGGTGTAGCCGCGCTACCTCTGGATCCTTTCTCACTGCATCACTGCAGTGAGAATCCCGCTCGCCGAAATATTGATCGGCGAACATCCCCTCCGAGCTCTGAAAGGTCTGTGCGGCTTCGTGCCGCACCTTTTCGACCTTTCTTTCCCACGCCAGTACCTCTGGCGTGGTGAGGAGTGCCGTCCACTCCTCTGGGGACCGATAGATCTTTCCCGTGATCATTTTCTCCTGATTTCTCACCTACCCAAGTGATTTTGGGCAGGTGGTCGGGATTTCTCCGTCCCCGCGAACAGGGAGGCATCCGCCGATGAGGCGGAATCGCCAGACGTCCGGAGGAAGACGTCTAATTTTCTTCTCTCTTTTTGCCGCTCCTCATAGCAGCGAGCTGAACACTAACTTCGTTCTTCATTCCTATTTTATTTTTCTGAATGTATCTGGCTAATGTTCACTTCGCCGCTATGAAGCGACTAT
>MHTS01000023.1 GCA_001824915.1 Candidatus Wildermuthbacteria bacterium RIFCSPHIGHO2_01_FULL_48_27b
GAGAAACCTATCGTTTCTTCCCCGCAAAATTTTGGGTAACACCCCAAGACAAGCTCAACATCGCGATGGAGAACATCCGTTTGGAACTTGCGGAGCGCCTCCAGGTGTTAAGCGCGCAGAATAAACTTGTGGAAGCCCAGCGTTTGGAGCAACGCACCAATTATGATTTGGAGCTGATACGGGAGTCAGGGTATTGCCACGGAATCGAAAATTATTCCCGCCATATGGAATTTCGTTCGGCCGGAGACCCTCCGCACACGCTTTTAGAATATTTTGGGAAAGAATTTCTTGTGATTGTCGACGAAAGCCATCTCACGCTTCCCCAAATTCGCGCTATGGCCGTGCAAGACAGGGCGCGAAAAGCAGCGCTCATCGAGCACGGATTTAGGCTGCCTTCCGCGATTGACAATCGCCCTCTTACTTTCCAAGAAACATTTGCCGGCATTCCCCAAACCGTCTATGCTTCTGCCACGCCAAGCGAGTTTGAGCTCGCCAAATCAAAAAACAATATCGTAGAGCAGCTTATCCGCCCTACCGGTTTGCTAGAACCCGCTATAGAGATTCGGCCAACCGCAAACCAAATCCAAGACGCCATAAAAGAGATTGAAAAACGTAAGGCAAAAAACCAGCGAGTGCTCGTACTTACCTTAACCAAACGTCTGGCAGAGGACATCGCAGATTATTTGGCGCAAAGGGGTATTGCCGTCCAATGGCTGCACTCTGAAGTAAAGACGCTTGAACGTCCAGGAATTTTGGAGGATTTTAGAAAAGGCAAATACGACGTGATCGTTGGCATAAACCTTCTGCGTGAGGGCCTTGATTTGCCAGAGGTCGCTTTAGTTGCGATTCTCGACGCAGACAAAGAAGGTTTCTTGCGCAATGAAACCACGCTTATTCAGACTATGGGGAGGGCCGCCCGCCATCCCGAAGGTACGGCTATTTTATACGCAGATACCATAACCTTTTCCATGAAAAACGCCATCGCGGAAATAGAGCGCAGAAAACGCATTCAGCAAGAATACAACGAAAAACACCATATTACTCCCCAGCCCATTGTCAAAGATATCAGAACATGGGGATTTGCCGACGCAAAAGAAATAGCAGCGGCAGAATTCGGCCCGATCCAAGACGTCAAGCTTCTTGAGAAAGAGATGAAGGAGGCGGCCAAGAATCTCGACTTTGAGCGCGCAGCCCAAATTCGAGACTTGATAAAGAAATTAAAGCATGCTACACTCTCTTCATATGCCAATTACGAAGTCAGCGAAAAAGGCTCTCCGGCAGAGCATAAAAAGAAAAGCCCGAAATCTCAAAAGAAAAGCGGCCTTTAAGGCTTTGATCAAACAGGAGAAGAAACTCCTTGAGCAAAAGAACGTAGAGGAAGCCCAAAAGCTTTTGCCGCAACTTTACAAAGCTTTGGACAAGGCAGCACTCAAAGGAGTCTTAAAACCGAATGCCGCGGCCAGAAAGAAATCGCGGCTTACCAAACTCCTCCAGAAAACGGCCCGCCTTGACGCGAGGCAGGCCCGCCTTGACTCCTCGAGGCAGGCAAAGCCTACAAAGTAGCAAAAAGAAGGTCGAACACGCCACCGGGCTCTCCCTTCCCCATCTTGAGTTGCTTTTCAAGAATAAACAATTTCTCGTAGATACTCTTAAGTTCCGACAAAGAGAAGTTCCGCGCAATCTGCATCCCTTTTTTTAGTACATAGGGGTGCAGTTTTGTTTTCTGCAGCATTGCGCCGTATGAAAGTTTCCGTTCTGCCATATCTCGAATCTGCAAGAGCGTTCTGAACTGATATTGCAGCATGCTAGACAGATAGGAAGGGGAGTCGCCTTTTTGCAAATGGCGATAGAGAAGGTTAAGCGCCCGCTTTTTGTCTTTCTGGGCAACAGCCTCAACCATCGCGAACACATCAGCCTCCTCTTGCGAGTTCACGAGCAATGCCACGTCAGATTCCCGTATGGATGTAGTTTGGGTTGATCTTTTCCACGCCGCAATTTTTTTTATTTCATTGGAAAGCCGCCAGAGATCGCTGCCGGCCGCCCGAGCCAATACCTCTTGAGCCTGCGGAGTCGCTTTGAGATTGTAGCGTTCGAACTCCTGGGAAATCCACAGTTTTAATTTCGCAGGCGAAAGCAGCAGGAACTCCTGCTGCTTTGCGTTCTTCTTGAGCCAACTGAAAAATTTACTTGAATTTTTTGTTTTGTTCTCGGCCTGCCTCGCGTCAAGGCGGGCCTGCCTCGAGGAGTCAAGACGGACTGCCTCAAAAAAAATGATGATATGCTGCATACTCTCTGCTAATCGCTTTCTTCGTTCAAACAGAAATTCTTCAAGCGCGCTGTTGGCGAATACGTTTTGGAAAATGAGCAGTTTCTTTTGCTCAAACATCGAAATACTCTCTAGGGCATTTTTTGCGTCCTGGAGCTCGGTGTGAGCACAATCAAAATACTGCACGTGAACCGCGTGCAGATATGTTGTTTGATACTTCTCTTGGATCTCTTTGAGTTTCTGCCGGGCCCGATAGGTGTCCGGCCCGTAAAGAAAGAAAATCATTGCCCTTGCTCTTTTGGCTCCTGAAGAGTACCCCTAATCTTTTCCACGATCTCCCCTGGCGTGAAATGCGCTTTGATAAGATAGTCTTTCGCGCCCAAAGCTATTCCCTTTTGCATGTCATCCCTCTGTCCGAGATTCGAGAGAATAATAACAGGGATTGAAGCCAAATTTGGATCTTTCTTCATACGGCTCAATACCTCGAACCCATCAATGCCGGGAAGAATAAGATCAAGGAGCACAAGATCGGGTTTATCTTTTTGCATCTTAGAAAGGCCTGCTTCTCCTTCCGGAGCCTCTGTCACGTCATACCCTTCTTTCCCAAGCTTCTGGATAATAAGCTCTCGCAAAAATTTGTCGTCTTCAATAAGTAAAATTTTAGCCATATGGGTGAAATATACTATGCTGGACCAATTTGCTTCTGCACTTTTTCCAGTACTTCCTTCGGGTCGAATTCTGTCTTCACCAGCCAGTCCCGAACCCCCACCTCTTTTGCTTTTTCAATTTCTGCTTGCTGACCCGAGTTTGAAATTATGATTACGGGGATCTTTTGCAATTCTTCATCCTTCCGCATTTCTGCCAATACCTCAAAGCCATTCAGACGCGGAAGCACAATGTCCAGAAGCACAATGTCGGGACGCTCGTCCCTAATTTGCTGTAATGCGGCTTCGCCGTCGCCTGCCACGAATGCATAATACCCTGCTCCTCTTAATTTTCTTTGCAACAGATCCGCAATCAGCTGCTCGTCTTCCACCACAAGGACTTTCTTCATTGCTTTATTCTACCTTATCTCTCTTTTTGCGACAAGGGAAGATTACAAGAGAAGTTTTTCCACACCATCCCAATTCTTCCCTTTTTTCACATCCACCTGCAAAGGAACCTCAAGCCGCCAAATGTTTTCTAGGAGCTCTTTCACAGAACGACCTGTTTTCCCCACTATACCATCGGCAATCTCAAACAACAACTCGTCGTGAATCTGCAAAAGCATGCGAGCTTCCTGTTCCGGAAGCGCAAGATCTTCTTGAATCCTCACCATTGCCATCTTTACGATATCGGCCAAACTTCCTTGAATAGGATGATTTTGCGCCATGCGTTCTGCCGCGGCTCGTAGTTGGGGGGTGCTCGAGTTTACCTCGGGAAGATATCTCCGCCTTCCAAACATAGTCTCCACGTATCCATGACTTCTCGCGAATTCCTTGGTTTCCTCCATATACTCATATACCCTCGGGAAGCGTACAAAATATTGGTCAATGAAATCACGGGCTTCTTCAAAAGGAATGCCGGCAGATTTGGCAAATCCTTGAGCGCCCATGCCATAGAGCACGCCAAAATTCAGGGCCTTTGCGCGAAATCGCATTTCTGGAGTCACCTCTCCTTCCGGGACTCCGAATACTGAGGAGGCGGTCATAGCGTGAATATCAGCCTTTGCGCGAAAAAATGAACGCATCTGTTCGTCGCCCGATAGATGAGCCGCAATGCGCAACTCCATCTGCGAATAATCAAATGAAACCAGTGAAAACCCTTCTTCTGCAATGAACCCCCGGCGAATACGCTTTCCCCACTCCCCCTGCTTGGGAATATTCTGCAGATTGGGTTCCGCAGAAGAGATTCGGCCTGTCGCGGCGCCCAACTGGTCAAAGTGAGTGTGCACCCGGTCGTTTTCGTCTGCAAGCCTGGGGAGTGGCTCTGCGTATGTCGTGAGAAGTTTCTGAATCTCACGGTATTTTAAAACTTCTGGCACCATAGGGTGAGCTCCCGCGAGTTTTTCCAGCTCGGGCGAAGCGGTAGAAACTACTCCCTTGGGGGTTTTCTTCAGCCCCTTCACTGGAAGCGCGAAATCTTGAAATAATACCGCTGACAGCTGCTGGGTCGAGCTAACATTAAACTCTTTCCCCGCATATGTATGGATTTTTTCTCGCAAGGCATCCAGCGCTTTTCCCATTTCATGAGAAAGTGTTTGAAAGTAAGGCCGGTCTATCTTTATTCCAATTTCCTCCATTTTGCGCAACACTGGGGCAAGCTTCTTTTCCAACTCATAAATCTTCTTTGAGAATACTTCTTCGCGGTACAGCTGCTCAATTTTTTCATATATTTCCTCCGGCGCCACCGGCTGTTTTGCGATTCCCTCAAGTGCGATCTGTCGATCTGCCCCTTTTTGCGCGCGCAGCCCATTCTCTCTTTCTATCCTTTGCGCCAAAGCGCGGAATCCAAACCGCTCTAGAACTTTTTGTATCTTCGTTATATTCTCCTGCCACACCAAATCAGGCAATCGAAAGTCAATGGGTGCGTTTTTTTCTATGGTAGCCAATTGCTGACTTAAAAATGCCTGCTCTTTGTAATCAGCAAGCAACTTTGCAATTCTCGGCTTTATCTTCCCTTCTACCTCTCCTGCCTCGAGAAGCGCGTAAAGATTCTCCAGCGAGCCAAACTTGTTCAGCAACTCAATCGCGATCTTTTCTCCTATGCCGGTAACCCCAGGTATATTATCTGAAGGGTCTCCGCGCAGCGCTTTATAGTCGATAATCTGGGTCGGTTTCAACCCGCCGAATTTTTTTTCCACCGCTTTTTCGTCATACAACACCGTATCCTGAATGCCCTTACGCATGGTGTACACCTTAGTTTTCTCGTCGATAAGCTGAAACGCGTCTTGATCCCCAGACACGATAATTGTTTCCACGGGCGGATGAATCTGTCTTCGGGCAGCCAGTGTTACAACGGTTCCAATGTAGTCGTCTGCCTCAAAACCCTGCTTCTCATACACAGGTATCCCAAGTTCCCTAAGAGCTTCTTTAATAGGTGGGATTTGCGCGTACAATTCATCGGGCGCTTTCACGCGCTTTGCCTTGTATTCTGAAAATGTTTTTTTTCGGTTTGTAGGGCCGGGCGCGTCAAACGCTACGGCAATGTAGTCTGGCTTGAATTCCTTGAGTACCTTGAAAAATACCAGAAAAAATCCATATACGGCGCGCGCATCCTCACCTTTTGGTGTGGTCAAAGGAGGCAAGGCATGCCACGCCCGATGAATTATTGAATTCGCATCTATGATAAGAAGTGTTTTCTTTTTTTCGGTCATATCCCTAATGCACTAATGATATCGCCCTTGCGCGTTCTCCCTTTGCCTCAAATTCCAACAGCAATGCATCCTTGGGCAGGATATTCTGAATGCGTTCAGGCCACTCGACGAGGACAATATGTTTTGGGTTTGAAACAAGCTCCTTCCAGCCAAGTTCAAGAATATCATGCGTACCTTCAATGCGATAGCAATCGATGTGGTACAGCGTATGGAACAGAGAACCCGAATCTGGAATTTTATATCTTTTGATAATAACAAATGTGGGGCTGAGGATTTTCCCCGTAACACCCAGGCCTCGCGCGAATCCTTGCGCGAACGTAGTTTTTCCGCTCCCCAGAGGGCCTCGTAATCCGACTACAAGCGCGCCTCGAGTCCCTTCTCGCGGCTTCAGGATATCGCGCGCGAATTGTTTTGCGAAATGCTGTGTTTTTCGTGTGGATGAGCTTACAAAAACCTTCATAGGCAAGAATATATCGTTGACTTTTCGCCGGCGATTCGCTACGGTAAAATCATGAACGTGGAACGGCTTCTTGAAGAATCAAAAACCATCGCGGTCGTGCTCCCTCTCGGAGCTCCAGCAAACGACACGCAAGAAGCGCTTCTTCTTGCTTGCGGCCTCAAAAAACTCGGCAAGCAGGTTTCCATTGAACACTCCCAGGCACCTCTTGAAGCGCCATCTCCAAATGAAAGAACTTTTGTTGTTTCTCTCAAGGGGCTTGCCCCCCGAGTAGCAAGGTTACGCTACGAAAAAGATGCCAAAGACCTTAAGCTTTATTTTACCTTAAGCCGAGGTGAACTTTTCCCGGAAGCTCTTTCCCTCCAGCTTCAAAATCAAGCAGACCTTACCATCATTGTAGGGGACCAGCCCCTTGAACGCAACAATGGCCAACTCCCCTCCGTGAACGTACTTTCGGCAGGAGAAGCGAAGCAATCTCTTCTTAATCTCTTGCGTTCGCAGGAGAACGCGCAAGCGCGGCTTCTGGGAATGGCATTATCCCAACTCGAATATATCTCCCGTTTGGATCTTTATCTCATTGCCCTTCACGAGGAACACCTCCAAAGCATGAATTTGGAGTATAAAAATCTTCCGCTTTTAATCCCGGACTTGCGGGGGAGTTTTGGCGACCAATCTTCGTATCTCTTCCTTTTTGACTCTCCCTTTGGCGCACAAGGCATGTTATGGAGCTCTTCCCCAAATCTGCGGACGAAACTTCGCGATATGAGCGGAGGGCAACAAAAAGGATTCTGGGTCCTTTTGCGCCCCACCCCTTTATCAAGTGAACAACTCAAACATGCCTTCTTATCCTAATCCTCCTCAAGAAGAAACTGAAGAGAAGACCCGAACACAGCTTACCGGGCAAACCCAAATCCCCCTACCTCTTATTGAAGAGGTGCGCGCAAACGTACAAACTCTTGCCCAGCTAAAAGAGAGGCTTGCGGGGATAGGGCCAGATGGAGTAACAAATTTCCTCCATACCCTACTCGTAGCATCCTTACTTCTCGACGCCTCTGACGCGCATATAGAGCCCGAAAAAGACGGTGTACAGCTAAGACTCCGCATTGATGGACTCCTTCACGACTTAATCAAACTTTCTCTTCCCTTCTACAAAACCCTCCTTTCGCGGATTAAGCTTACGGCTCAAATAAAGCTCAATGTGCCGGATAAACCGCAGGACGGGAGATTCTCTTTCTTGCTTGAAGAAACAGCCGTAGAGGTGCGCGTTGCCACACTCCCCGCAGAGTATGGAGAAGCAGTTGTACTCCGTGTCCTTAACCCAAAGAATTTAATCGCGGTAAGCGAATTAGGGTTGCGCCCGGAAATTCTTCAGGTCTTGCGAGAAGAACTCAAAAAGCCAAACGGCATGATTGTGGCAACCGGACCTACGGGATGTGGAAAAACCACAACGCTTTATGCCTTCTTAAAAGAGATGCAGAAGCCGGAAATTAAAGTTATTACCATTGAAGACCCAATTGAATATCATTTGGAGGGAGTTTCTCAAACCCAAGTTCACCCGGAGAAAGGATACGATTTCGCCACAGGATTGCAAGCGATTGTGCGGCAGGATCCTGATGTTATCCTGGTAGGTGAAATTCGCGACAAGGCGACCGCCCAAATCGCGATTCAAGCCGCCCTTACCGGGCATCTTGTGTTTTCCACTCTTCACACTAACGATGCTCCAGGCACCGTTTCCCGACTTGCCAGTCTTGGCGCCAAACCAGTGAACATTGGTTCGGCTTTAAACGTAATTATCGGCCAGCGCTTAGTGCGAAAAGTCTGCTCCCGCTGCACCACCTTCACGCAAGCAACGACCGCTGAAATCGCACAAATCAAAAAAGGCCTTCAGGGAATAAAGGCGCCAGAACTCTCCTCCCCCACAACAGTAAAACTCGCGCGAATCCATGGGTGCAACGAATGCAACGAAACCGGCTACAAGGGAAGAATTGGCTTGTTTGAGGTTATGCTCGTAAATGGAGATACGGAAGAGTTTATTCTTCAGAAACCCGCCGTTTCTGCGCTCCGCAAGTTTGCAATTGCGAAAGGGATGACAAGCGTGTATCAAGATGGATTGCTAAAAATAATTCGAGGGCTTACCACTTTAGAAGAAGTGGTACGAACAACGGGTAAAGAAAAATCATAAACCCCTCAAAGCTGGGGACCATTTGGTGTTCGGAACGCAAATTTGGAGTTATCCTAAGGAATAGTTCAGCATTACCCGTACTACCCTTCAGACGATAATTCCAGGTCCCCAGCTTTGAGGGGTTATTGGTAGAGATAGGACATGTCCTATTGTGTTCTATTATAAAGCATAGTAAAATGTTTGTCAAGGACCCAACAGAAGAAGCGCTAGAGAAGAATCTTCGTCCCAAGAGATGGGACGAATACTTAGGACAAAAAAAGGTAAAGGATACCCTTAAGATTATCATTGAAGCAGCAAAAAAAAGAGCAGAGCCTCTCGAGCATCTTCTTTTCTACGGAAGCCCAGGCCTTGGAAAAACAACTCTTGCCCATGTTATTGCGAATGAATTGGGAGCGAACATAAAAATCTGCACGGGTCCAACGCTCGAAAAGGCAGGAGATCTTGCCTCTATTCTTACTAATCTCGAAGACGGCGACATTCTCTTTTTAGACGAATGTCATCGGATGCAAAAAGCGGTGATGGAAATGCTCTACTCGGCTCTTGAAGAATTCCAACTTCACCTCGTGATGGGAAGGGGACCTATGGCTCGCACCATGGACCTGGACCTTCCGCGCTTTACCCTTATTGGAGCTACCACGCGTATGGCCCTCCTCCCCGCTCCCCTTCGAAATAGGTTTGGAGCAATCTTTCAGCTTCAGTTCTATACCCAGGAAGAAATCGAACAAATCCTTCGCCGCTCTTCCGCGCTTTTGCGTATAGCCGTCGATGAAGACGCCCTTCACCTTATCTCCACCCGTTCGCGCTATACCCCCCGTATCGCAAACCGAATTTTAAAAAGAGTGCGTGATTTTGCAACTATAGATGGATCTGATACCGTTACAAAAGGAATCGCGGAAAAGGCTTTTTCTTTTTTGGAGATTGACGAGCTTGGCCTTGAACCCGCAGACAGGAAAGTTATAGAAGTACTTATACACAAGTTCCTTGGGGGTCCGGTGGGAATTCAAGCCTTAGCTTCGGCAGTATCAGAAGAGGAAGACACGATTCTGGACCTCTACGAGCCCTACTTGCTCCAGTTGGGTCTTTTGGAGCGAACTCCTCGCGGCAGAGTCGCAACCGCCTTGGCTTATCGTCACTTCCAAACTCCTCCTCCCAAAACAGGATTACTTTAAATATATGAGCGGACATTCACACGCAAGAAAAATAATGCATGAAAAGGGCGCTGCCGACTCCAAACGAAGTCAGATTTTTTCAAAGCTGGCAAAAGAGCTCACGATAGCGGCGAAAGAAAGCGGGGGAAGCGATCCTATGGCCAATCCGAGGCTTCGCACAGTCATAGAGAAGGCAAGGGCCGCAAATATGCCCGCAGACAACGTGGAGAGGGCTGTAAAACGAGCAACGGGGGGAGACGCAAGCCAACTTGAGGAAATACTCATTGAAGCATACGGCCCAGGAGGAATTGCCCTTTTGATTTCCGCGATTGGCGATAATCGGAACCGCATCATAGGGGAAATTAAACAAATACTTCAAAGAAACCAAGGGAAAATGGTAGAAGGAGGAGCAGTGCGCTGGCTTTTTGAACGCCGAGGAGTGATAACAATAGAAGCGCAAGAAGACACCCCCCTCCCCAAAGAGGAGTTAGAGCTGCTCGCAATCGAGTTTGGCGCGGAAGATTTTTATTGGCACGACCACGCGCTTGATTTGTATGCCAATCCTTCGACACTCGCCTTTCTTAAAGATAAGCTGCAAGAAAAAGGGTTTTCTGTCGTAAGTTCTCTAGGCTGGGTTCCCAAAGAGCATATTCAAGTACCCCCGGAAGACCGCGCAGGTGCGGAACGGCTGTTTGAAGCGCTGCATGACCATGATGACGTGCAAGACATCTATTCAAACCTATGACCATCATTGGCATTGACCCTGGCTCTGAAAAAACAGGCTATGGTGTCATTAGAAAACTCCCTCGATCCAAACTCGAATGCCTTACCTATGGCTGCATTACGACTCCTCGGACGCAAACAAGGGCAGAACGCCTCTTATTTCTGGAAAAAGAACTCTCTTCGCTTTTATCCCGTATAAAACCAGATGTAGGGGCGGTTGAAAGCCTATTTTTTTTCAAAAACCTTAAAACCGTGATGCCAGTAAGTGAGGGGCGGGGAATAGCCCTTCTTTCGTTGGCGCGTCGCAAAATCCCAGTCCATGAATTTTCCCCGCTCCAAGTGAAAATGGCTATTGCGGGTTACGGAAGAGCGGAAAAAAGGCAGGTGCAATATATGGTTAAGGAAATCCTGCGCCTGGAAGTCATTCCAAAGCCAGACGACGCGGCAGATGGCTTAGCCATAGCTATAGCCTGCTCTTTCAGCCTGAGGGGTTGACATATCCCTCCTATACCGATACAATGGAGCGCAGATTTCAAAAAAGGTCTACGAGTTAATTCGTTGAGAAAATTATGATAGAAACAATCTTTTCTGTTGACGGCGAGGAAATAGAACCGGGCACCGAAGAAGGGGGGAATGAAACAGCCGGAAATGAAGGAGAAACAGAAACTCCTTCTAGCGAACCAGAGGGTCGCTTGGAAGATGGCGAAGAGGAAGAAGAAAAGAGCGAGGACGAGAAAGAAGCTGCGTAACCTAAGATATTGAAGAGAAAAGCGCCCTTTTGGGGCGCTTTTCTCTTTACCTTACTTTATGCGATCTTCACGAACCTTCTTTTACCCGCCTGGATAACCATTCCTTTCTTGGGTTGCACAAGCGAATTTGGGTTATCTTCCACCCTCTTATCAATCCTGATTCCTTTTTGTTCAATCAGCCGCCGGGCCTCTGATTTTGAGCTTGCAAAACCTGTCTCCAAAACAAGCTCGGCAAGAGTCAAGGATGTTCGTGTTATCTGCATCTCTGGGATGCGTGAGGGATTCTTCTTCTCCCGAAACACTTGATTGAACTCCCCCGCTACTTTCTCCGCTAAGACCTTGCCATGGAAAAGAGTGACGATTTCCTTCGCGAGCCTTTCTTTCGCGTCTCGAGGCGAAAGCCCCTCGATTTCTTGGGGCGAAACTTCGCAGCACAATTCAAAATAGTGCGGGATAAGCTCGTCTCTCAGACTCATGAGCTTTCCATGCATCTCTTGGGCAGAATCGAGAATATTCACTGTATTTCCGTAGCTTTTACTCATCTTTCTCCCGTCTAAACCCAAAAGGAGCGGTGTTGTAAGCACATACTTTTCCTTGTCATTGTAGAGCTTTTGAAGCCGTCTTCCTATAAGCATATTAAACATCTGATCCGTACCCCCAACTTCCAGATCAACATCCATCGCGACCGAATCATACCCTTGGAGCAAAGGATACAAAAGTTCATTCACCCATACCTCCTCGCCCTTTTTCATCCTTTTTTGAAACATATCGCGCTCTAAAAGCTGGGACGCGGTAAAGCAGGACACTATTTTTAAAAATTCTTCCGGCTTAAGCTTGGAAAGCCAGTCTCCATTGCGTTTCACTTTCGTTTTTGATAAGTCCAAAATCTTCCCTGCCTGCTTCTTGTATGCCGCCATATTCTTATGTATTTGCGCCAAAGAAAGCGGCTCTCTCGTCTTATCTCTTCCTGACGGATCGCCAATCAGGCCCGTAAAAGTTCCGAGCAACAGTATGACCTCGTGCCCGAGTTCCTGAAACTGCCGGAGTTTTCGCAAGACAACCGCATGCCCTAAATGCAAATTTGCCCCCGTAGGGTCCACCCCAAGGTAAAGGCGAATCTTCCTTTTTTTCATCAAAGACTCCAAACCCCTCCTGTCAGGCAAAATCTCCTCTACCTGCCTTGAGAGCGTGTCTCCAATGTTCACTGAGATCTTCTTCATTCGTTTTATTCTATCACCGCTTTAAGGGATTGAAAATAGAGAGAAAAAGTGTTAGACCTAATGTAGGACAAAATGTCAAAATCACGCCACTACAAGAAAATCTATCAAAAAGATGGGCAGAAGAAAAGATGGACATTCACCATTCTTCAGACAGCGCTCCTTGTTGCGCTCATGCTCCCGGTGCTCGCCTTTGGGAGTTTCGTCTACTTTGCCAAAGACCTTCCGCGTCCAGAGCGGCTAACCGAAGCTACCCTTGCCCAGCCCACGAAAATTTACGATCGCACCGGCAACATTCTCCTCTACGAAGTATATGGAGAAGAGAAACGCCAAGTGCTTCCCTTTTCTGATATTCCTCTTCATCTTCAACAAGCGGTTATCGCTACGGAAGACGCGGAATTTTACACCCATAGTGGCCTAAGCCTTAAGGGCATGGGGAGAGCTCTTTTAATAAACCTCGGCTTGCGCAAATCACAATTCCAGAAACCAGGCGGCTCCACCATCACCCAGCAGCTCGCCCGCAACTCCTTTCTCACAAGCGAAAAAACAATCACTCGAAAAGCGCGAGAGCTTGTCCTCACATTGGAACTCGAACGGCGCTACTCTAAGGACGAAATTTTGGGTTTCTACCTCAACCAGATTCCTTTTGGCTCTACGGCCTACGGCGTGGGCACAGCAAGCGAACTGTACTTTCAGAAAGCCCCTAAAGATCTTAGCCTCGCCGAATCTGCCGTTCTCGCGGCCCTAATTCAAGCGCCGACCTATTATTCTCCTTCCGGTCCGAACAAAGATGTCCTGCTCACGCGCAAAGATTACGTGCTCTCGCGCATGACAGAAAAGGGATTTATCACGGCAGAGGAGGCAGACCAAGCAAAAACGGAGGAGCTCGTATTCCAAGATGTTCCCAACACGATCCGCGCCCCCCACTTTGTACTCTATGTACTCGACAGCCTCATGAAAAAGTATGGGGAAGAGTTTGTGCGCGAACAAGGGTTACGCGTGGTGACTTCCTTAGATTGGGATCTCCAGCAAAAGGCGGAGCAGGCGGTGAAAGAAGTGGCGCAGCAAAATGTCGCGTCCGGAGCGCACAATGCCTCGCTTGTGGCGCTCAACCCCCAGACAGGAGAAATTCTCGCTATGGTGGGCTCTAAAGACTGGTTTGCGTCTTCTTCTTCACCAGAAGGCTGCACGTCAGGCAAAAATTGCTTTTTTGACCCAAAGGTGAATGTGGCCACCGCTCAACCGGGACGCCAGCCGGGCTCTGCGTTTAAACCTTTCGTGTACGCAGTCGCTTTTCAGAATGGCGCGAACGACAAAACAGTGGTTATGGACGAACTCACAAACTTTGGGGTATGGGGTGGGAAAGAGTATATTCCCCAAAACTATGATGGCAAGTTTCGCGGCGCGGTTACGTTGCGACAAGCTCTCGCGCAATCACTAAACATTCCTTCAGTAAAAGTGCTGGTAGATATGGCAGGGGTTGAGAAAAGTGTGCAGTTTGCCAAAAGCGTCGGGATTGGGACGCTCCGCAACCCTTCTTTTTACGGCCCGGCCCTCGTGTTAGGCGGCGGTGAAGTTCGCTTGTTAGATATGGTTTCAGCTTACGGCGTATTCGCCGCAGAAGGAGAGAAATCTCCTCCCGTAGCTATTCTCTCTGTCGCCGACGCACGAGGAAATACTCTGGAAAAAAATCAAAACACTCCGATTCGCGTCTTTGCTCCGGAGATTGCCCGCCAAATCACAGACATTCTTTCAGACAACGAAGCCCGCGCTCCAATATTCGGGGAGCACTCCCTTCTTTTTATCCCTTGGGCTTCTGTTGCTGTTAAAACAGGGACAACTCAGGAATACCGAGACGGCTGGACTATTGGATATACGAAAGACATAGTTGTAGGAGTGTGGGCGGGAAACAACGACAATAGCCCGACGAATCGAGAGCCGGGCGTAGCGTTAGCGGCTCCCATATGGAACCGAGTTATGGCATACGCGCTTACGCTTTGATGGGCATTACAACGTAGAGATATCCCGCTTGCTCTGCTGGCCGCAGAAGCGCGGGCCCATCTTCCCCGTTCAGCCCAAAATCTACGCGCTCGCCGTGTATCTGGGCCAACCCCTCACTCAAAAATCGCCAATTAAATGCAACTTCCACTGGTTCCCCGGATATATCTCCCTTGAGCGTCGATTGGTGGCTGCCGGTTTCCCCGCTTTCTGAAAGGAATGTGGTTTCTTTTTTTTGCGGGTCGACGCGGAAGCGCACCTCTTGTGTTTTCCCCGCGAAAATGCCCGCCGCCTTCAAATGGTTAAGAAATTCGTTCTTCGCTAAAGAAACCTGTGTTTTGTGCGTAGAAGGAATTATGTCTTCGTAATGCGGGTACTCCCCCTCGATAAGCCGAGATACGATTTGAATACGTAGGCGCGCAGGACTTTCCGCAGCGTCATACACGAATACGGCTTGCGTTGGCGAGAAGTAGATCTTTGTTTTGCCTGGGCGTTCTCCTAAGACTGCAATTATCTCGCGAGCGGTTTTTGCCGGAAGTATAAAACTTCCTTCTGCGTTTCCTTCTTTTTCGAATGTAAACCTCCGCTCCGCTAAACGAAAACTGTCGGTTGCCGCTACGCGAGCCGCCTTCTTCTCAAAGACAAAAAGAACCCCTGAAATCTCGGGCCTTACTTGGCTTTGTCCCACCATTCCCACTACTTGGCTTAACCCTCCGCAAAATAAGTTGTTTTCCACCTCCACCGACGGCTCCGACCCCTCTTGAGAAGGAATAATAGGAAATTCTTCTTCGTCAAGCGTTTTTAGAAGCACTCGGTGGTCTCCTGCCGCAACTGCCAACTGCGATCCTTCTAGTTTGAGAGAAATTCTATCCCCTAGAGAAACCGCTAAAAGAGAGGAAAGAGGATGTCCAAGAAATACTACTTCTCCTTCTTTTGTGGTTGTTCCAAGAAACTGGTATGTAATGCCAATCTGGAGGTCGGTTGCGGAAAGACGCACCCCTTCTTTTTTCGCGGACAGTAAAACATTGCTAAGGATTGGAAGTGTGGGGGATTTTGCCGCGATACGATCCGTAATTTCCAAACCCTCTTTAAGATGAGTTTTCAGCACTACTGTCTCCATAAATATAATAAATAGTATGTATTAACTTTACTATTATTGGGGTTGGGGATTTGTGGAAAAACGGTATTTCTGCCTTGTTTTCGCGCACTTTTTGTTTTTGTTGGTTGTGGATAAAAAGTGGACACGGGGGAAAGCGCAAAAGAGAGCCACAACAATCCTCTCCTTCTCCCTTTTTTATCCACTATATATCCTCTGTTTTATTAAGTTGATTTCGTCGAGAAGAATTTCAGATTCCTGGAGTTCCTTTCCTATTTTTTCACAAGCATAGATGGCTGTGGTGTGGTCTTTTCCCCCAAATCTTTTCCCAATCAAGGGGTAAGAATTCTTCAGCTCTTCACGCAATAAATACATTGCGATTTGGCGAGGCCTCACCACTTCTTTCTTCCGAGAAAGCGCACAGAGCTCTTTCTCCTTTAAATCATAAAACTCCGCAACCATCTGAATAATTTTTTTATGGCTTACTACTTTATTCGGATTTTGGATGACGCTGTGCAAGAGCGCGCGAGCTTCCTGAAGTGTGGGCATTTTCTTATTGAGTCTATAAGAGGCAAAAAGCCGATTGAGGGCACCCTCTAATTCTCGGATGTTTCTTTGGATGTGCGCCGCGACATAATCGCATATATCATCTGGGAGTGTCATGCCGTGTTCCGCAATTTTTGTTTTGAGGATGGCTAAGCGCGACTCAAAATCGGGGTTGCTAATATCAGCGATCATTCCCCCCTCAAAACGCGAGCGGAGGCGTTCCTCAAGCGCGGGTATTGATTTTGGGGGACGGTCAGACGAAAAAATAATTTGTTTGCCTCGTTCGTATAAAACGTTAAACGTATGGAAAAGCTCTTCTTGAGTTTTGTCCTTCCCCGCGAGGAACTGAATGTCGTCTATGATAAGGATATCGAGGTCTCGATAGAGAGAGCGGAAGTTATCCATCGTGTGGTTGCGAATCGCAGAAACCACGCCGGTGGTGAACCGTTCAGATGACATGTAGCGAATGCGCTTTTCAGGAAAATCTTTGCCGATTTGGGTACCTATTGCTTGCAAAAGGTGGGTTTTCCCAAGGCCTACCCCTCCATACACAAAAAAAGGATTATAGACACAGCCGGGACTTTTGCAAATAGCAAGGGAGGCGGCGTGGGCCAATTCGTTAAACGGCCCTACAACAAAGGCATCAAACGTATATTTTGAATTGAGATTGGTTGATCGATCAACTTTAAGCTCTTCTAGCTCAAGTTGGGAATCAGCAGAAACACTAGGGGCTGGGCGTGCGGGGGGTTGTTTGGGTTGCGCGGGCGCCCCGACCGTGTACTGAAGTTCCCGTATTTCACTGTCGATCCCGCGGATCAGGTGGAAAATGAGCTTGTTGTATTTATTCTCAAGCCACTCTTTTGAAAAATTGTTGGGTACGGATATAAGGAGCTGCCCATCCCTCTTTGAAAGGATATAGGTATTTTTGAGCCAAGTGGCAAAATTCGCAGGCGAGATTTGAAATTGGAGTTGCGCAAGCACGGCTTGCCAAAGCTCTTCGTTACTCATAGGAAGTATTATAGCATACCAACAAAAGCGCAAGGATGAGCCTAAAGGAAGACCGTTTGTTGATAACTTGTGGATAAGATGGGGGTAAATTGACCTTTTGCCTGTTTCCTATTATACTACCTTTATAGAACTATGAGTATTACATATCAACCAAAAAGGAAAAAACGCAGACGCATGCACGGTTTTTTGCGGCGAGCCAAGTCGAGGGCGGGTAGAAATGTCGTAGCAAGAAGAAGGAGAAAGGGCAGAAAAAGGCTTACCGTATAATGAAAGCTAAGGATTTCCGCAGAGTGAGTTCACAAAAACGAAGCAGTAGGGAGGGCGGACTTCTCTTGAAGGTTGGCTCCGGACAGGCGGGGGCAACCCCTCACCTCGGAATAGTGGTGAGCAAAAAGGTGGCGAAGCTGGCAGTGCGGCGGAACCGCATACGAAGAGTGCTTAGAGAAGCAGCAAAAAAAGAGCTGGAACTTCTGGGGGAAGGAAAAGATTTTGTCTTGATTGTGTTGCCGGGGTTTGAGCCCCCGAAGATGAAGGAGGCTCAAGTGTTGCTCCACCGCTTGTTCAATAAAGTTTCTCTTCGGTAATTATGGATTTTTTTGTTAGTTTGTACCATATTTTTTTACAGCAGCCGATATTCAACGCTTTGGTTTTTTTGGCGCAAACAATCCCTGGAAAAGACTTTGGAGTGGCGGTTATCGTGCTCACACTGCTCGTGAGAGGTGTTTCCTACCCCTTAGGGGCACAGGGGGTGCGAGCGCAAAAGAAGTTAGCCGAACTTCAGCCCAAGATAAAAGAGATCCAAGAAAAATATAAAAATAAGCGGGAAGAGCAGAGTAAAGCAATGCTTGAGCTGTATAGGACGGCAAAAGTGAATCCTTTCTCGATGTTTCTTCCCCTTCTTATCCAGCTTCCGATTTTTATCGTTTTGTATCAAACATTTTCCCACGGCATCCAGGCAGATCAGCTTTCTGCCCTCTATCCGTTTGTGGCGGCACCCGAGAACATTGATCCAATGTTCCTGAACCTCGTAAATCTAAACGAACGTTCCTATGTGTTCGCCTTTCTTGCGGGTGTGTTTCAGTTCGCGCAGTTTAAACAATCCAGCGGCGCAAAACCAAAGCGAAAGAAGGGAGAAAAGCCCGATATGGCTTCATTGATGCAATCGCAAATGACGTATATTTTCCCGGTTGTGATCGTGTGGATTGCCGCGTCCATGCCCGCTGCCTTTGCCCTGTACTGGGTTTCCAGCACGGCATTTTCCTTGTGGCAGCACTGGTTTATTACGAAACGAGAACGATATGTTGAACAAAGAGCAATTGCAAACAATTGAACAGGAGGTTTACCGACTGCTCGAGAAACTTGGTACGCTGGGAGATATAAAGGTGGCCCAGATAGAGGGAATAGAAGGATGTACGGTTGAAGTTACAATTCGGGTGGAGGAACCAAAAATGATAATCGGGGAAAGGGGGCAAACATTGTTTGAGCTTCAACACATCCTCAAGCTTATACTGCGCAAAAAGATCGCAGATCCCTTTTACCTGTCGCTTGACGTAAACGAGTACAAAAAAAACAAAGAAGAGTATCTCCAGGATTTGGCGCAAGCTACAGCAGATGAAGTGATATTGGCTAAAAAACCAAAAGAACTTCCGCCCATGTCTTCATCCGAGCGCCGCGTTATTCATATGGCGCTGTCTGGAAGGAGCGACGTGATCTCAGAAAGTATTGGCGAAGGAGCAGAGAGGAGGGTCGTTATTACTTTTCGCGGAGCATCAAAATAACTCCTGCCAACCAGAAAGGAATAAAATTTACTATCGGGATAGATTCTGCTGCGTAGAAAAAGAGCGCGCGCTTAAGGAGGCGTTTAGATGCAGTCTTTCCCACGGCACTCGTTATTTTCTGTTGGGTTATTTGACGTCTAGGTTCAATTCCTGCTCTTCCCATGCGAGCGGTTTCAACTCCCTGCCGGTACATTTCTTTCGCTTCATCCATGCGCTTGCCTCGGTGCACCATCCAAGCAATGAGTATGCCGCCCAAAACAATATTAACTCCGGCGGCAATAATACCAAGGTCCAAACCCATAAAGAGGTAGCTCAATATGTCTAAGATGAAAGCGAGTGGAAGAGCAAATATGAGAAAGTCAGGGTCAAACGGAGAAACGCCCGCGTCCGATTCTGGTGGGGTCTCAACGTCCTCTTCTTCTTCCTGATCAAACTCCGCGACGGCTTCATCCGCCATAATTAAAGATTATCGGCTTGATTATTGGGGGTTTGCGCGGATTCGTCGGTTTTCCGCACTCCGAATTGCGGTTCGCCTTCTATGGTTTGCCGCGCTTTGCGCCGCGCGATTTCTTCTGGAGCCGTGGTGATCATCTCGTGCTCCGCGGGAGAAGCTACCACTTTGATTGCCACGTGTTTTTGCCCCGCGAAAAAGATGCCTTCTCCCACGTCGGTTTCGAGCAAAAGGTTTTTTTCTTCGGAGGTCAGAGCAAACGCTTTTTGCACCGTTTCAATGGATGCCGGCGACTGCTTCAGTAAAAGCTGAAGCGAAGAATTGGTGATAATGGGTTTGCCGTATTCAGAGCGCATAAAATCATCCACATCTTGCGTAATGGTGGTTACGCCCAGCCAGTATTTACGCGCGCGCTTCACAATGCCGAATAAGAATGATGCTCCGTCCTCGGTTTGCATAATCCACCACGCTTCATCCAGAACAAAGATACGTTTTTTGAGTTCAGAACGCACCGTATTCCAAATATGGCGCATGATAATGTAAATCGCCATGGGGCGTAAGCTATCTTCCATTTCGCGGATGCCGAAAGAAACAATGTTTTGGTTCAACGAGATGTTGCTCGGCTGGTTGAAGAAGTTAGCGTAGGTGCCGGTTGTAAATTTTTGCAGGCGCCGGACCAGAGAATCGGCGCCTTCCATAGTCCGCAATACCGACTCTAAATCCTCCATCAAGGGGATTTTGTCCTTCCAGGTGGAAGGATGA
Source organism: Candidatus Wildermuthbacteria bacterium RIFCSPHIGHO2_01_FULL_48_27b (assembly GCA_001824915.1). GTDB lineage: Bacteria > Patescibacteriota > Minisyncoccia > Minisyncoccales > UBA10102 > O2-01-FULL-48-27b. Next base: position 19,737 of record MHTS01000023.1, read on the forward strand.
CTTGTGGGCGTAATGTCTTTGGCTGCGTACGTTTCTGTAATGGCCCGGTCCATAATGGCGTCTTCCTCTGGGGTTAGGCCGCCCAACGCGATGCGCATGAGCCCCACGAGGTTGATTACGTTGGAGCGCAATACATCTTCGGGGCGTTCATCTTCACGGGGTTGCGGAAGGTCGAACGGATTAATGTGATTGCGCGAGCCCAAAGAAATATCAAAAAAACTTCCTCCAGCGGCTTCAGCCAGCGTCTTGTATTCGTTTTCCGGGTCAAGGACAATCACATCAATCCCCCACATTAAGTACCGCAGAATCTCTAATTTGACTGCGTAGGATTTTCCGGATCCCGAGGTTGCAAAAATCGTGGAGTTCGCATTCTCTAAAGAAAATCGATCGAATAAGATCAAAGAATTATTGTGGCGGTTTACGCCGTACATAATTCCTTCGCTTGAACTCAAGTCAAACGATACAAACGGAAATACCGAAGATAAGGGTTCGGTGTTCATGGAGTTATGCACCTGGAGAAGATCAAGCCCATAAGGAAGACATGAATGGAATCCCTCTTTTTGTTGGTACAGGGCTGGCTTTACGTACATTAACCGCGATTCAAATATAGAGCGCAGTGTAGTTTGGATGTCGCGCAACTCATCAATTGTTTGAGCATACACCGTAATATACAGAGCAAAGCGAAACATACGCTCTTGGGCGGTTTGGAGCCGATCGCGGAGCGTCTCCATGTCTTGGAATGCGGTTTCCAGCTCGGGGTTACGCACAAGCCCCTTTGATTCTTCTTCTATAATTTCAGACTGCACTTCAGTTACTCTTCTTCGAAGTTTTTTCAAGATGTATCCGGTATCAATAGGATGTATAAACAAAGAAATATCCATTGCAATGTCGAGATTAATAGTAGTAGAAAGCCAAGCGGTGTTTAGGTATCTGGGGTAAGAGAAAATAAAAAATGATTTTGCCAGTCTGTTTCCAAGCTGGATATTGTCTTGCTTCACACTAATAGAAGAAGGCGCGATAATATCTTTTTCCGTGATAGGCCTGGTTTTAAAAATCTGCTCCTTCGTGGGAATTCCTTCTACTCCTTTGGGTTTTGAAAAAGGGAGTTTCATATTTTTTTCGTTTGGTTCAAAAGTTCCGGGGGTACTTCAGGATAGTACCCTACTTCTGCTTCTTCGGGGTGGTACCAAGTCCATAACAATTCCACTAACTCTTCTGAACTTAGGGGGGCCACGTGAAGTCCCATTCTCCGTAATCCCAGAGCAACAAATTCCATTCTCTGCCAAAGCTGGGTTTTCATGCGATCGAATTCTTCATCGGCGAGCTTGCCCATTACTTTTGGTTTTGTTTTGAAAATATTTTGATTTGTCCCTGATCCTGAAAGTGTTTCCGAGAGCGTGAACGGCACCACTACAAAAAAGTTTTTCGCCAAAATTGAACCTCCTTCAATTAAACTTTCTACAAATTTGCGGTATTCCGCCGTCTGCATCTTGAGAAGTTCGTTGGTCTGTGCCTGCTCCAGTTCTTTGAGCCGATCGAGATAGCCGGTGATATTCAATTTCCGCGATTGTATGACTATCTGCAAAGAAAAGTCGAGCGAATTCAAGAAACTTTGAAATTGATAGATGATAGCATCTTGTTCCTCTTGCGATTTTAAAGCAAAGTTGGCGGAAGAAACCAAAAGCACGCCTCGTATAGCACGGTTTTGCAATAGAATAGTTCCTTCTCTAATTTCTTCAAACTCCAAAAAATCTTGCGTTGAGCTTGCCATACCAACATTGTAGCAGATTTATTTCTTTGTTTGAACCTTTACTGCCAAATCGGCTACGCGGCTTTTCCGAACCAGTTCTGCTTTTTGCGGGCCTTCTCCATTGGCGTGCGGGCTTACATACTCCTCTTTTTTAAAGTGCAACTTGGTGTTCCCTCGTTCCCATACGTACGTTTTTGGTTTCGACAGGAAAAACAAAACATTCATAAGAAGTTGGGGAAATGTTCTTCCTTCTACCTTGCCAAAAGCGAGCGCGATGCCCGCCCCCTCCAAGAGAAAAGCGATGAGAACAAAGAAAATAAAGTAGTCGGCCGCGATGAGGAACCAAAGCACAAAATTGACCGCGAGAGGGAGGCCAATATACGCTGCCTGTTTGAATGAAAGCGGCCCGATAATCTTCGCCTCTCGCTCGATAAATTGTGGAGTTTGAAATTGCGCCATTATTCAGTCGGTTCCCTATACGTATCGGACCCTTTCTTCTCTTCGCGGAACGCTTCTTGGGGCTCGGGTTTTTCTTCGGTTTCAACGATGTAATCACTTGCTCTGCGCTCGTCTGAATGTCTTGGTGTGGCTATCCCAACTTCCTGTGGAGTTCCAACTTCTCCGGGCTTCGCGTGAAGTTGCTCAAGCTGCTGCTTTACCGGATAAAAGATAAACCGGTTTACTTCCTGGGAGACGCGCTGGGCAGTATCGTTGTCCAGCCCCATTTCTTTTGCAAGCGCGCCCTCAAAATTGCGCGGGAGCATTACGCCCATCAATACCAGCCCAATAAGAGAGGCGACTTTGGGGCATTCGTTGATTCCATACCTTTCACAGATGGAAAAGGTATGGTCGGCGTTTTCAGCGGAAAATACCGCCTGCTTTAACTCTTCGGGCAGCTTTTCGTATATCTTCCACATTTCGTCTTGGTTGTATTGGGGCGTGGGCATAGGAGTTGGGTTTATTTACTTATTAGCAGTTAAAGATGGAGTTCGGTTAAGGTCTTCTACCAAATAAGTATCGGGTTCTTTTTTGAGAAACGAGAAGCTTTCAGAGTATGCGTTTATATTTATAATCTCGTTGAGCTTTTTGTTATAATTGCGAGGGAATGCAGGGGTAAGTTCCAGTCCGGCGTCGGGATCGCTTAGCACTTTGCGCATAATGTTAATTATTTAGCTTCAGATCTGTTTGTTGAGTTCTTTGTTTTCAGTAGCTGTTCTTGCCATATATCATTAGTATAATTCCTTTCTTGTGAATAGCAAATAAGCAAATCTCCATCTGCCAGCTCGGAATTTAACATACTGCGTTAAGTAGGGAGTTTGTGACTACCGGGGATGGACAGCGGACGTGGAAGGATTACGCTACCGAGGTGAAGGCCGATCTGGACCGGGTGGTTGCTCGGAATAATGAGCTGGCCGATGCCCTCCAAGAGTGGCAACAGGCGCTTGCGGAACGCGATGAACGCATCCTCAGCCTAAAGACGAACCTCGACCGGGCAGTTGCTCGCAATAACGAGCTCGCCGATGAGATCCAGAGACGGAAAGATAATCTTCAAGAGTGGCAGAGGGCGGTTGCGGATCGCGACACGCGAATCCGCCAGCTAAAGACGGACCTCACTGCAGCCAACACTTGTATTGCCGAACTTCAAGAATCTCTAGAGATAAGAGAGGGAGTCGTAGATATGGTCGTGAGATTAGTGATAGTTTTGCTTCAACGCCACGATCAGCTTCAAAGTCGAGAAGGGTCGACTAAGGAGTACTCGATTTTTAGCCCCAAGCCCTAAAATAGGAGGATAAGCGGGTCCGTGCGACTCAAGGGTACAATGCCCTACAACAGATAAGTGGGTATGCGGTCTAAGAATGCATGCCTACTTTTATTTTGCGGCGTTATTAAAGCGGTTTCTCCATGCCAATCTGCCCCCTCCTTATTTTTGATGGTTTTGGGCATAATTTGAACCATATGTCCCTACCCTAAGGGTTGGGACAAAAACCGCCATATGTGCATGCACATTACCGCCGCCGCTTGACAAATTTAATCTTGTGGTATATAATATTGCCAGCAAAGTGGGCTTACTTCCAGTATAACTGGGGCCCACTGTTCAAAAAGAGGAGGTTGTCATGGAACCCTGGGTGTACGTACTTGGTTTCATCGCGGTGGCGGTGGCAATCCTGGTGGGTTTCGCCATCTTGGGGATGGCGCATATCACAAAGATTGAAGGGCTCGAGGAGCGCCAGACGGTAGCGGAGGAAGGGGCGCTCGCGCGGATGGCGACTCCCGCTGCGAGGGTTGAAGCAGCGGGAGCGGCTGGTATGCCCGCCGCGATTGTTGCGCAAAGCCAGGAGCAGCGCATTGCCGCGCTGGAGGCTACGAACCAGCGCGCGCGCGAAGAGGCCGAGCGCCAACAGCGTGAGCGCGAAGACCAAGGGCGCCGTCGCGAGGAGGAGGATCCGACGAGGATCCGACTCCGCAATCAGTCCGAGAGGGCGCGGCAGGCGGCACTGCGTCTCACGATGGCCTCCAACGAGGTTTACATCGCAAGAGACGAGATCGACGCGCAGCGCCGAGAGGGCGAGGCCCAAGGCCTCCGCGCGACCTACAACCAAGGGGTCGGCGTAGTGCAGCAGCAAACCGCTGTTGCGACGACCGCCGCACCCACTGGGCAGCCCCAGCCGCAGGTTTTGCGGGTAGAGGTGGTGGCCGTTCCGCCGCCCACCCCGCAGCCCGCGCCAGTCGCACCCACGGGTCAGCAGCCCGTGGTGGTCAGGCATGTCCTGGCCATCAATGGAGTCGGCATCAGGCAGGGCCAAATCCGCCTTGACATTCAGGGCGGCGGATTCGTGACCATCAATCCTGCGCCTGGGACTCAAGGGTACGACGAGGGGACACAAGTGTCCCTTACGGTCAACCCGAACGTTGCTGGGGCCACGGTAGTCGTCCAAGGTGCTGCCCGGCGTGGGCAGATATGGGTGGTCACGATGGACCGTGACCGGCAGGTGGTTGTGACCATCACAGCCCCTGCAGCGCAACCGGCTGCCCAACCGCAAGGCGGCCAAGCCGCTGGTGCTGGCGGCGGAACGGGCCCGAGACCCACCCCCACCCCGTAACTCACTTCGGATAAGAGAAGGAGGCAGAAATGCCCACAGACAAGGAATGGAGGGATGCCCTCCAGGAATGGCAGAAGGCGGTCGCGGAGCGCGATACGCGCATCCTCGGCCTCAAGGCTCAAGTGGATGATCTGCAGAGGCGGAAGAGTTACCTCGAGGATCGGAACAAGGTTCTCGAAGGGCTGGCAAGGATGTTGTTGCTCCAGGCACGCCTGCCTGGGAACAACGACGAGCTGGTGAAGAAGATCGTGGAGGTGCTCCCCTACTTCCCAGAGGCGTTCGCACGTCTTCAGAAGGAGGAGGGTATCCAGTCCGCTATCGACGTCATCATCCCTCTTCCTCCCGAAGCGAGGGAAGAAGCGGAAGCCAAGCAACCCGAGAACGGCGGCGCCTCCAGCAAGACGGGCGCGCCGCCCGCCGCGAACGACAAGGGAGGGAAGCCGAAGGCCTAGCCTTCGGTAGCCCGACAAGAGGGAGAAGCGAAAAGCACTTCGGTGCCTAGTAGCTTCTCCCTCGTTTCAATTTTTAGGGTGTTTTCTTGTCCCGTACCTTTCCGCATTGTATGCGTAGAAAGGTTCGGGATTTATTTCTGCAAAACTTTACGTCTTCACCCTTCTTCATCTGTAAAACTACCCTTGATTTTCCTCTTCCATTCTTTGCATTTCCTCTTGTCTTTCCTGTATTTGTCGGCGCAAGCCGCGTATGCTTACAAGATCCTCGGCCGATTTTGTAGGATTCGCTTCTAATGCCTCAAGTCGCTCTTGTTGCTCCGTAACTTCTATTTGCAGTTCATAGTAGCGGGATGGAAGACCTGAGGGCGGTGCGTCTGTTGAGGCCTGTATTTCTGACAGCCGTCCCGATTCCTGAACCTTAGGCACCTCTTCTGCCGCCCTCTGCGTGGCTTCCTCGCGCCGCCTTCTTTCATCTGTGCGTCTGTTTGCTCGCTGTCTTAATCCGCGCACTGCTCTTTCGCCTATCCCTCTTTGTGGAGATGGTGCTTCTGCCAAGGATTGTCTTTCTGCAAGCCGCTCTGCTCCCCGTTCTCTTATTCTTCCTTCTTCAGCCATTTGTTGAGCTTCTTCCTCGGGAGTTGGTGCGCCTCCACCTATGGGTTGGCCCCATGGTGGAGGAACTGGGCGATTCCCTGGACCACCACGATCAGGTCTTGTTCCCCCTCCACCTCCTCTACGACCCCCCCCACCTCCTCCTACCGGGTCACCCCTAGTACGACCTCCGCGCTGGCCCCTTGCCACAGATCCTTCCGTTAACGCTCCTTCAATTTGGCGCCAATCCTCCCGCATCCGAAGCCGTGCCTCGGTCGCGTCTTCCCCTGCTTCAGTCGCGCGCTGCATAGCATCAGCGGTGGCGGCTTGAACACCATTTTCTATTGCTTTTTTCTCTCTTCCAATTGCGTCCCTTATCTCTTTAACACTTTTTTCTTGTTCTTTAATTTTTTCTTCCGAACCCCCTGTGTCTCGGAGTTTTTGAAGTTCTGTTGCGTGTTCTTTCTCCTCTTGTTCAAAGCGTCGGATATTAATGAGATTTTCTAAGGGACCGCGTTGGAGATTTTCGTTTCCAACGAGCCGACCGGCGATATTCGCGCGGACTTGAGGAGAAGAAATTTCTCCCAAGACCTCGGCGGCATGCTCGCGCTGGTCGGCGGGCATATCAGCGAGTTGCGGGGCGACGTGGTGGAGTTCGGGGTTGTTTTGGAGAATATCTCCGATATCCCGCCACTGGCTGGTGTCTTTAATTTTGTTGAGGGCTTGGGCAACATCCCTGCGGGCTTGTTCGTTTTCCTTTGGAATTGCTTTGAACACGCTGCTTAACTGCCGATCTTGCGCGAGTACCTTCATCACATCTTCCTTCCCCTGCAGATCTTCCATCTCTTCGAGAATCGTTTCAAACTCTGTTTGAACCGCGTCGCGCGTCGCCTTGTCTTGGATTCCTTCCAGGCCCTTCGCAAAATTTTTAGCTATTTTGGTGAGCCGCTGTACGTCCTCCACCCTTTCCAGCCCTTCTTTCGGAGACATTCCCGCATTCTGGCCCCCGGTTGCAGCTTCGTATCGTGCAACGCCCAAATTGCGAGCCTCCATTATCGGCTGTTTTTCACCGTTTATGAGGATTGGCTGATTATTTTGGTCAAGCTTAACTCCTTTTTGAACCATTTCTCCGTAATGCGTCCCCGGTTGTTTATGGCTTTCAAGTATGCGCACGCCTTCTTGTTGGTGGGCGCTCACAAATGCCGCCGCCTGTTGCGCGCTGCCATGTTCGCTATGCAGCAATTTACCGAATTCGTCTGATCGTATGGCACTTCGCTGGAATTGCTTGAAATCGTCTTGCGTGCGCGCTCCGCGGAATATCTTTTCTTTGAAGTTCCTAACCCCTCGATCGTAGTCTGCTTGGGTGATACCCTCGATCGTCTCTCCTGTCGTCGGGTCTATAGCACCGGTTACGTCGTTGTATTTGTCTGTGTTGTTTGTGGTGCGTCGATCTTCAAGCGCCGCCATTCTGCGTACCATATCGTCTCTATGCCAAAGACCTCGTTGAAGTCCTTCTGCGGTATCATCGTCTCCTTCGGCAAGCGAGTTTTCGTACGCGCCGAACATAGAGTCTTCCAGGCGTGCTTGCTGGAATTTTCGTTCCTCAGGAGTGCCAGTCATACTGTCGGCGTCTAACACCTGTTTTGTTCGGCGCCTTTGGAGCATTGCCCGTGTTATCCCTTTTTTCTCCGCACCAGTTCGGGCGTCTTCCAAGAGCGCGCGGAGTTGAAAGTCGTTTGCGGTCATAGCTTTTTTGTGCGCCTTTTCCTCCGCGGTTTGTTCTCCCTTGGCAAGAACGCCTTCAAGCGGCTTTCCGCTCGCTCTTTTGCCAAATCCGACAACCCCGCCAAGTGCCCGCGCCGTGGCGGCGCCCGCGCCCGTCTTTTTCTCTCCGGTTGTCCTATCATAGCCCCACCTCGGATTTGCAGAAGAACTCCACTTATCTGCTCGATCGCGGAGTTTTTTGCTTTCAGCGGCGCGCATAATTGCCTGCGCGGCAAGGAAGCCGGCGCCGATAGTCGCGGCCTTTTTCGCGAATCGGCCAATCGATCGCATGGGGCCGCCGAACGCGGTGAGGGTGAGCCCCGCAAACAAAAGGAAAAGCGCCAAGAATGGGCTTATAAACGCAACAATAGTACTACCTGGTTCTGCTGTGCTGGTAAATGCGCTAGCTGCGCTGTTTACAAGCGCATACCCTGCAAGATAGAGGAAAAATCCGATAGGCACCGGCATAAAAGCCCAGTGTAGAAGGGTGCTAAGCCAACGATTCCAATATCCCTTTGTGGCCGGTAGGATGGATGCGGCGAACGCGAGCGGGGCAAGTATCGCGAGTGTCCACAAAACAAATGTGCGCGTAAACATAAGGGCAATGAACGCGAGGTATATGAATATGGCAATGATATAGTAGAGAAAAATTCCAAGGGAACTCGCGACAATTTGCGCGAGACCAGAGCCAGTTATGCCGGAAGCGCCCGGCCACGGCACTGCCCACGAGACATCGCGTACGGCGCTAAAGAAAAAATTCGCGAGAATGTTTGATATATCAACAACAAGACCAACCAAAATGCCGCTAAAGTTTACCAAAAGGGCTACGATAATAAGCCGGGGAAGGGTGCGCTGAATCTCGTATTCCCTGAAACGTAGAATCGTGGCAAGGCCGATGAATACGAGAATGAGAAGGAGCAGCGCGTTAACAAAAGAAAGAGATAATTTCCACCCCTCTGTAACCACTGGCGTAATGCCGGGCGCGCCCGGCGCAACAGGTATAGAGAGCATATTGCGCACCACCCACTGGAGAACAGAAGCAACGCCCCCATAAATAAATTCTGCTGCTTCGGCGAGAACAGTAGCGACGACCTTCACGATTCCCGCGGCAAGAGCTAATCCGTAGCACCCAAAATCAATCGCAGAGCAATCGGTAACGCCGCCGAGTAACACCAACGCACTGCCTATTCCCAGTGCAGTAAGGAGAAGCAAGGGGATAATCCCGCTTTCACTCGTGTGGCGTACATGCGTTTTTGAAAAACAACCAGATTGCATTATGATATTATAGTATAATGCCTTTAGGTTGTACAAATTTTTCCACAAGGATATAATAAAACAATGCTCAAGAAACTTTTTCTTGCCCTATTCCTTGTCGCAGTCGTTGTTCCGGTTGTCGCGTTCGCGCAAGTAACACTAAATCTTAGCTATCCCAACTTTGGCCCGTTTAACCCTGCAACCAACCAAAGCCTCGGCGCAATCATCGGCTATGTGTATTACTTAATAGTGGGCATCGCGGGACTTGCCGCCTTTGTGATGCTGATATGGGGAGGCGTGCAGTGGCTGGTTTCAGGAGCTATACCAAGCCAGGCAAGCGAAGCGCGAGACAAGGTGCGCAACGCGATCATTGGTTTGCTCTTGGTGTTGGCTTCTTTCTTGATTGCGCAGGCGATTAATCCGGCACTCACCATTATAAATGTGGATTTCTTGAGCCTTGGCGACCGCAGCGACCTCGGCAGATGGCTTTTTGGTGGAGCGAGCGGTAGCGCAGACTATCGTTGCGGCCCCTTTCTGTCAGGTAGCTTTGGTGTTGGGGGAGATATGCGGTATGCTTGTGAAGGGAATCCTCCCGAGACCCCTAAGCCCGAATCATGTGTAAGCGTTACTCGCCTAAACGATACGGGAGACTTAGTTATAGGCGGATGTGGTGGTTCAGTATGTAAAGACGCAGGAGGTGAACTTGCGGAGTTTAACGGCAACGACAATTGGTATTGTTGCAATGTTACTATAGCAGGAAGGTCCTGCGAGGCGGGCCCGCCCTCAAACAGAGAGGTTGTTGAGTTTCCCGTGACTCCTGTGCGAACACCCCTAATGCAGTCTATTATGAGAACACGGTTCGGAGTGTATGGTTGCGATGATGATGGATGCGTGAAGGCATGGAGATGGTTTTTCTCCGACACTCCCAATGTGTGTGGTAGTGATGTTGCTGATTCTTCTCCTGAGAACGAGGATATTTGCAGCGGTGGGATTGGAGGGGGTACGCAGATTGGGTCTCTTTGGATTCACGGGCCCTTTGTTGCGGTTTTATATGAGCACGCAGGTTATAGTGGGGAGAGAATTTGTTTTGACGCGCGCGACCAAGCTCTTTATCCTTCTCCGCCGGGGCTATTGATTAATCGCCTCGATGATTATGATGGGTGGGGGAACCAAACCAACAGCCTTAGAATTCTGCAGGAGGGCGATCCAGAGATTGAAACGATATGTAGTGTAGGAGGGAGTCCAGCTTTTCAGGTAACGCTCTAGCAGTAGTAATTTTCTCAAAAAGAAAGGAGTTGCGCGTAGCGCAACTCCTCGAGGAGTATGTGTATCTATGGGAATGAGCAGGGAGTGAGTGCGGCGGTGCGGGGCGTTGCGCATACTTGTCCGATGCCTAGACCTCGACCATTCGGCGCGAAGACAGTTATGATGTAGAGATGCGTCCCGTCAGCTTTTTGCCACAGCTCATCAATGCTGACCGTACTGCCAGGGGCGAGAATCACCCCTTGGCGAGCCCAGAAAGGAGAGGGCTTTGCTATTGTATTTAGTTGCTCGCGCCATTCAGCAAGATTCCCCGTTCGTGTGATACCGAGCGCCTCTTCAATTTTCCCTTCCGCAGCGAGGAGATAAAATGCAGCGATTCTTTCCTCTACTGTCTTGGGGTTTGCAGGGGCGGTGGTAAAGGTAACAGGCCTGAACTCGAGGGAGAACCATTGTTTGGCGGTTGATCCGCCAGCACCCTGATCGGTAGTTTGCGCGCCGGTTTGCGCAGGGGGTGCGGGCGTTACGATCACCACTTGCATTGGCGCGACTGCGTCTACAGCCTGATTCTGCGGCGCAACGCTCGCAGAAGGCGGCGTCGATGACGGTCTTGAAGCCAGAAGAGCGCCTGCGGCAATGCCGATTG
>MHTS01000024.1 GCA_001824915.1 Candidatus Wildermuthbacteria bacterium RIFCSPHIGHO2_01_FULL_48_27b
GAGAAGGAACTTAACACAAGACCGAGGAAACGCCTCGGATACCTTACCCCTTTAGAAGCTATGGGTGTTGCGCTTGGGGGTTGAATTCAGCAATATGGGTTTTGGATTTTTGAGTTTTGCGCCAAAAAAAGGGAACAATGTTCTCGCTTTGCGCGTGGGGGAACGCGAAGTTGATTTTTTGTTGTTTAAAAATACCAGCGAGGGGATACGCGTTTTGGCATATGGGAGTGAAGAGACTTTGCATTTTCATATACGGCAGGTACTGGAAAAAATTTTCGCGCAACTCCCTCAAAAAGAACGTATTCACGAACTTAGGGTAACATTTGAGACAAATTCTTTTCGGGCGCAGGTAATAACGCTGACTCTTCCGCCAAAAGGGCACTCGCATATTATAGATAGCGGAGAAGCGCGTTCGATTGAGCGGGAAATTCTTTCGCGCGCGGCGCGCACGCTTCAGAACACTTTATTCCGGGAGTCGGGTATTCTGCCTAATGCGTTTTCTCTGCGAAGGGTAAAAATTCTCGAGCGAAGCATTGCCGGGTATCCCGTTTCCAAACTCGCTGGTTCCATGAGTAGAGAGCTCGAGTTCTCGCTTCTCGGAATGTTTTTGTTGGAATCTTCGTTTCTTCCCGTCGAGGAATTCGCGAGAGCCCATAGGATAGCCGATATGAGCGTGCTCCATATCGCGGAGGCTCTGGAATCTTTTGTGCGAAAACCCGAACGAGAAGGCATATATCTTTGCATAGAAGAAGAGAAAACCCAGATTGCCGTTCAAATGAGAGATCGCTTTGCGTTTCTTGGCACAGTTTCTATGGGTGCGCACAACTTTACCGAGTTTTTTGCCGATCGTTTAGGGATGCGAGAATCTACGGTCCGTGTTTTCCAACAGCAATACTTTGAGAACAGTCTTTCTGTGGGAGTACAGGAGAAAATGCAAACGTATCTGTTGCCCGAAATCCAGAAGTTTGGTACATTGATAAAGCAAAAACTTTTGGAAGCAAAGATTGTGTTGCCAGGGTCTCTATGGGTGTTTGGGAGAGGGGGTGTTTTGCGCAATCTCCAAAGTTTGTTTGCGCCCGCGCCGTTGGATGATCTTCCATTCGCGCAAAAACCAAGGATACGTTTCTTACTGCCTGAAGATGTTTTGGAAGTAAAAAATTTTCCGGGGGCACGCGATCCTTTCTATACCGAGCTTTGTTTATTGGGCGCTTTCGCATTAAATCGGCGATGAAAAAACGAGTTATCGACATTTACCCTCCGCATAGTCGTAGTGAAGCTCTCCAGGCGGAAGAGCGGTTTTCTGGCGCGACGAGAGAGACCTCTGAGGCGACGGGGCCTCGCGCATCAAGAACTGCGGCACTCTTGGTTTTTGTGCTGCTGTTTTTCGCCCTGTCGGTGCCTTTTTTGCATTTCTTCTTCTCGCGAGCCACAGTACAAGTATGGCCGCAAATTACCAAACTGCGCACTACCGAGTATATCGTCGCGCAGGTCGGGTACGACACGCTGAATTTGGCGCGAAAGATTATTCGGGCACGAGTATTCGAAGAGGAAGCGGCGCAGACGATGCTTTTTCCCGCATCCGGCAAAAAATTCAAAGAAGAGAGCGCGCGCGGCATTATTCGCGTATACAACGAGAACTCCACGCAGCCGCAGGCGTTTGTCGCGAATACACGCTTTATTTCAGAGGACGGGAAAATATTCCGCCTTGAAAGCGCTGCTTCTATCCCCGGAGGGCAAATGGATGGCCGAAAGCTGGTGCCGGGATTCCTTGATGTTACGGTAGTAGCAGCAGAACCCGGCGAGGACTACAATATTGACCCTTCCAAATTCTCTTTACCCGGTTTAGTGGGATCACCCCTATATACAAAAATCCATGGAGAATCGCTGCGGCCAATGACGGGCGGCGCCCAACGGGAAGTAGCTGTGGTCCAAGAAGAGGACATCGCTTCGGCGCGAGAACAACTTGTTGAATCGCTCAAAGCCCAGACAACGAAGTCTCTTCTTGCGAAAGTCCCTCTTCAGTTTCAGGTGCTTCCCGATTCACTTGTCGCTACCGTGGTAGAGGACAATTCTTTGGTGAAGGCAGGGGCAGAATTGGAGCAGTTTAACTATACCGCAAAAGTAAAAGTTTCTATGCATGGGTTCCATAAGGATGACGCAGATGTTCTTGCCAAATATCTTCTTTCTACTCATTTGGCAGTGAATCAGGCCATTGATGAAAAAACGTTGCGTATTGACTATCAGATGTCCGGGAGCGCGACAGGGACGGGAGTAGTGCCTATTACGGTTCAGATCGCGGCAGATAAATACGAAAAGGTCGATACAGCCGCCATAGCACGGCGCATGGGGGGTGTTTCTACCAGTCAGTTTCGCCAACTCATGGATGAGTATCCATTTCTGGCGAGCGCACAGTTTTCCCTTTGGCCCTTTTGGGTTTCTCGCGTACCCCGAGATATAGAAAGGGTACAACTTGAAGTGCTTTTAGAAGGCTAGCCCTGAACGTAGTTGAAGGGTTGACCTTTGCCATGATTTTTGGTAGTGTAAACCTTACGATAGAATGGAAGAATCAGATTCCAGAGAACTTCGGCAAACGGGCGAGGTTTTAGAGTCCTTGCCGAGTTTCCAATTTCGTGTTAAGCTTGGTGGTGGCCAGGAGATTCTGGCTTATGTTTCGGGTAAGCTTAGGATGCACAAAATCCGTATTCTGCCCGGAGATACGGTAACCGTCGAATTGAGCCCATATGATCTAAAAAGAGGGCGGATAGTGTATCGCGGGAAATAGCTATATGAAAGTTCAGGCATCGGTAAAAAAAGTTTGCAAAGACTGCAAAATTGTCAAACGCGGGCGAAGGCTGTATGTAACGTGCAAGAAAAACCCTAGACATAAGCAGCGGCAAGGATAATTATATGCCAAGAGTAGTAGGAGTAAGCATCCCAGACAATAAGCAAATCGGAGTCGCCCTCACCTATCTATATGGGGTGGGTTTGGCTTTGAGCCGTAAGATATTGAAAGAGGCGAATATTGATGAAACACGAAAAGCATCGAGCATAACGCTTGATGAGCTGAATAAAATTAAAGAAATTATAGGAAAAAACTACCGTATTGAAGGCGAGTTGCGTCGCGATATCATGATGAATATTCGAAGGTTGCACGACATTGGTTCGTGGCGGGGGAGTCGCCATGCCAAACGCTTAACCGTAAGGGGTCAGCGGACGCGCACCAATAGCAGAACCGTGCGCGGGAACGTGCGAAAAACCGTAACTTCGGGCAGAAAACCCGCCGCAAAACCAACATAGTATGGGGAAGAAGCGTATTATAAAAAAGGGTGAAGAGGGAGCGAGCGATAGGAAGCAAGCGGGGGATGCTGCGACAAGTACACCGCGAGTCAGCGCCGCCAAACGGGTACTCGAAGGGCGGGTGTATGTGTATTCCTCATACAACAATACGTTAATGTCACTTTGCGATGCGAAGGGAAACGTATTGGCGCAGGTGTCGGCGGGCGCTATTGGATTTAAGGGTACAAAAAAATCTACTCCATTTGCCGCCGCGAAAGTTGCGGACGCGGTATCACAGATTGCAAGAAATAAAGGCATGGAAAAAGTTGATATTTTGATTAAAGGAGTAGGGTCTGGAAGAGATTCTGCCTTGCGGGCGTTGGGCTCAAAAGGGTTTGAAATAACTTCGATTCAGGATCTTACGCCAGTCCCGCATAACGGGCCTCGGCTAAGGAAAGTAAGGCGTGTGTAACCCATTCGACACGCTCATGGTAAACATATGCAAAAAGGAGTTGTAAGAAAAAGGCGCACTTCCCAGCTGTCCGAATACGGAAAACAGCTGCAAGAAAAGCAGGAGTTGAAGAATCAGTATAACTTGCGGGAACGTCAGTTTCGCCACTATATTGATAGTGCGTTGGAAAAAAGCGGCGTGCAAAACGCAGAGGAACAACTTTTGCAGCATTTAGAGAGGCGTTTGGATAACGTGGTGTTTCGCATGGGCGTGGCGGAAACACGCAAACAAGCCCGTCAGTTAGTTTCTCACGGACATATTCGGGTAAACGAAAAGAGAGTTCTGGTTCCTTCTTATCAGACAAAACGCGGCGACAAAATATCCGTTCGCCCGAATTCGCGGGAAAACATATTTTTTAAAAACCGAAAACTGGCGCTTAAAAAATATGAGTCTCCAAGTTGGCTGGAGCTTCACAAGGAGAATTTGGAGGCAGAAATAAAAGGTGTGCCGGGGCTGGAGGAAATAGGAGTTACGGTCCAGATTCCTTTGGTCTTTGAGTTTTATTCCAGATAATCAATTAGTAATTTTGCATATGATTCCTTTGCCGCAACCAACAAAAGTGGTCGAAAGCAAGCAGAACTTAGGTGTATTCGTAATTGAGGGTCTTTATCCGGGCTATGGCATTACCATTGGGAACAGTTTGCGGCGCGTGCTGTTGTCTTCCCTGGAGGGTGCTGCAATAACACAGGTAAAGATCAAAGGAGTAGACCACGAATTTTCTACTCTGCCGGGGGTGCTTGAAGACGTGATTATGATTTTGCTTAATCTCAAGCAAATGCGATTTCGCATGTATGGCGAGGAGCCGCAAACGGCAAGCTTGAAGGTGAAAGGTGAGCGAGAAGTAAAGGCATCTGATTTTAAACTTCCGCCTTCCTTGGAACTTGCGAATGGCGATCTTACGATTGCGCATACCACGGATAAATCAATAGAGCTTGAAATGGAAATTCAAGTGGAAAGAGGCATTGGGTATGTGCCCGCAGGCGATCGAAAAAAAGAAAAACAAGAAATTGGAAGTATCGCGCTTGATGCTATTTTTACACCCATGAAACGCGTAAGTTCAAAAGTGGAAAATATGCGCGTGGGAGATCGTACCGATTTCAATCGTCTTACTTTGGAAATCGAAACTGACGGCACCATAACTCCGGAAGAAGCGTTTTATCAGGCTACTGATGTACTGCTGAAGCAGTTTGAGGTAGTGATGAGTGGTGTAAAGGAAATTGCGGAGGCCCGCCTTGACTCCTCGAGGCAGGCGAAAATGGCGCCCGTGAGTGAGGAAGAAAAAGATGAGGGTGAAAAAAGCCCAAAGAAATCGGGAAAGAAAGCAAAAACCCCAAGGCAGACAAAGGGGAAAAAGGCGGCCAAGAGCAAAGAGTAATTTGTATGAAGAAACGAAAAGCGGGAAGAATACTTTCGAGAAAGAAAAGCGTGCGTAATGCTCTGCTTATTTCTGTTATGCGTGCGCTAGCGCAGAAAGAAAAAGTGCAGCTTACTGAAGCTAAAGCAAAAGAAGTAGCGCCTTTGATGGAGCGCTTGATTACGAAAGCGAAAAGCGATAGTTTGCACTCGCGCCGCGAATTGCTTCGGTATTTTTCCGCTTCACTCGTGAAGAAAATGTTGGAAGAAATAGGCCCGCGGTATCGCGAGCGACAGGGCGGGTATACCCGAGTTATAAAAACCATTCCCCGAAAATCTGACGGAGCGAAGATGGCTATAGTGGAATTTGTGAAATAGATTTATGGAAACGATTGAAAGAAAAACTCATACCATAGACGCGACTGACCAGAAGTTTGGCCGTTTGGCAGTACGCGTGGCCCTCTTACTCCGAGGAAAAACAAAGCCCGCGTTTGCTTCTAATAAAGATGTGGGGGATTTTGTGATTGTGAAAAACGTTCAGCACATGCAGTTTTCCGGAAAGAAACTGGGGCAAAAGTCATATTACTATCATTCAGGTTATATAGGCAGTTTGCGGGAAGCAAAGTTGGGAGAGCGGTTTAGTAAGCGGCCTAGCGAAGTTTTGAGGAAAACGGTATGGGGAATGTTGCCGAAAAACAAACTTCGCCCCAAACAGATAAACCGTCTTAGTTTTGAATAATATGCCACGTGTTTCACCCGAAAAAATATCATATATTGAAGCGGTAGGAAGACGTAAAACCTCCACCGCGAGGGTTCGGCTTTCTTTATCTGACAAACCGCAATTCGTGGTGAATGAAAAACCCTTTGAGGAATATGTACAGGAAGCTGCGTATCAGGTTGTCGCCAAAGAATCTTTAGAGAAGGGGAGTCCTGACAAGAGTTTTGCTGTGAGTGTGCTGGTGTACGGCGGGGGTCCGCATTCACAGGCTGAAGCCATTCGGCAGGGACTTGCGCGGGCGCTTGTGAAGATGGATCCAGAGCTTCGGCCGAATTTGAAAACCCTTGGATTTCTTACGCGCGACTCCAGAATGCGGGAACGGAAAAAATTCGGTCTCAAGCGCGCTCGAAGAGCGCGACAATGGAGGAAGCGGTAGCCTTCCAATTTGTTGGTTTTACCCGCCCCTTGAAGGGGCGGGTTTGTTTTCCTTGCAAGATTCTTGTTTTTGTGGTATGGCATATACAGTCTAGCGACTAACGGAGGAGGCACGTAATGACGATAGAAGAGCAGGCGGATCGACTGTATTCGGAAGGGAAGTATCGGGAGGTGATTGCGATACGCACCGACTGGCGCCGCGAAAACCCGGACGCGCCAATGGGTAGGATAGATCTACGCGCCGCGTGGGCGCACTATCAGTTGGGAGAATTCCCGGCTGCAGAAGAGATTGCGCTTCCTATCGTACCCCGTTACCCGGTCCGCGACGCCCTTGAGGCGAACGCGGGATTGCTTCTGGCGCACTGCGCTGAAAGGCAAGGGAAACTGGTAGAGGCGGATGAAAGGCTAGTGGTGCTTCCTGCGAGCAGGGGGCGCGACAATCTCGCCATGACCATTATGCTTGCAAGAAAACGCGCAGGCGCGGTGACCAATGCGCGCGTGCTGCAACTGGCGGTCGATGCAATGATGCGTGTGCCCTACGACGTTGTAGATGCGCACATCATCAACAACGTTGCTTGGCTGCTCCATCAGTCACGCGGTCAGGCGGATGTGCCGCAAATACTCCCCATTCTCCCTGGTCTGGTGGAAATGGCTATCGGCATTTACGATGCCGTCGGAGCCGCCGACAACCACCGGGCAGGCGTTCGATACCGGGCTGCGCTTATCTTCGAGGCTGCCGGTTGGCTGGAGGGAGCTCGCACCCTCATCCAGCAATCGGTGGAATTGTGGCGTGCGCTTGTCGCTCGCGAAGGCGGCGATCGTTTCGCCAGTAATCTCGCCGGCGCCGAAGAGGTATTTCGCCGACTTGGCGCATAGTTTTCCGAAACCGGTAAAGCGCCCGAACTGCAGATGCAGTCCGGGCGCTATTTTTTTACAAAGAGATTCAACAGATCAAGGCAGGAGGTTTTTGGAGGCGGTGATTTGGCCGCCGGTGTACACGAGGAGAATTTTCTCGCCGCTCTGCCAGACAAGAGTAGGGTTGGGGAAAGCGGCAAGCTCCACAATATTAAGGTGATCTCGCGTATCAATCTCCGATACGACAATTGTATCGCCCCGCGTAAAAATAAGGTAATGCGAGGTGAACCAGGAAAGATTTTTGATGTCCTCGCTGAATCTCGTGAGGAATATTCGTTCGTTCTTTGCGCGCGCAGGTTGTTCCCGGTCGTCTTCAAAATAATACAGCCACAATTCTCTTCCGCTTGACAGCGCGAGCTTTTTCCCATCAGGGCTTAAGGTCATTTCGGAAAAAGGCGTAAAGAATTGTTCGAATGCTTGTGTTTGGCGATTGAGCAGATATAATGTTTGAGCTTCCTGAATAAAGGATTCATTTCTAAGTGTATAGATTGTATATGATGTTCCTGCGCGTACAGGGAACGGTTTTTGGTTAAGCTGCGTAGCTTGGGAAGCGGTGTTTCCCTGCTGCCAGAGGATACCATTTTGGTCGAGCCACACAATGTCGTTTTCACTTTCGAGAAAAGCAGCAGCTTGTTGAGCGCGCGGATCAATAATGTATTTCTCACGCAGTTGTGCGGCGGTTTGCAGCGTTTTTTCAACAGTTGGTTGCGTGAGCAAGCTGCGGTCAATTCGCTGAATAAAGCTTTGCGACACTCCTGCGGATACGATCCGCATAAGGAAAGAATTGGAATCGGAAGCCCAGCGAATTTCTAGAATTTCATCTGTTGCAGAAAGCGATTTATAAAGAGGATATTCAACATTTCTAAGAGAATCCCAGAGTACAAGAGTCCAACTGGTTTGCGCGTCAGCCCGCGGAGACTTTTGTATGATTGCCTCGGTTTTACGAGGTGAAGGCCAAAAGGCCAGAATTTCGTTTTCCAGCACGGTAAACGGAGGATCTACGGGTATTAAGGTAATGTGTTTTGCCTCTGTCACTTGCTTGGCAGAAACGGTTAATAGTTTTTCCCAAGGGTGATAGCCTTCTTTTTGTATTCGAATTTGATAGGTGTCGGGAGGAAAATTCTCCGTGAGGGTAGTACCCAAAATGCGGGCAGTTCGTCCAGTTAGCTGCCCATTTACAAACACCTCCGCGCGTGTTGGCATTACGCTAAAGTAAAACGCGCCCACCTGTGAAAACCACCGTTCTTGCCAATCAAATCGGTAGCCTTGAGAATATAAGATTAAGAGGGGTGCTGCGAGAAGAAAAAGGATCCCCAGCAAGATGAATAACGATGTCCGCGCGCGTTTGCTCATTGTGTCCATTATATGCATTTTTGCTAGTGTGTGCTAGCCGAGGAAAAGAGAGGAGGGATGCGCGCCTTTTGAGAGTTTTATATTTGCTATGTTTATGCAATGCTTTACTATTTCAACGGTCGTCAAGTTATTAAAGCGAATTGAAAACGAGTGAAGCATACTCAGAGAAAAAACTTTTTTCCCAAAAAATCATCGCTGCCGATACTCCTTGTTTCAATAAGACGGACTTCGCGTTCCGTTAGGTTAAAAAATCCTCGAATGGCTTCAATTTCTTTTATGCAAGGGAATGGCTGAATCCACACGCTTTTTTGCAGGTGAACAAAACCAAGCTGTTTGAGCATCCCCCGGAATGCATTGCGTTCAAACCGTCGTAACTCGGAAATATCAAAACAGACGATGCGCCAGAAGCCATCCCACTTTTTCTGTTTTTTTATTGCGAGTTGGGTAATCTGTAAAGCCGCTGCGGCTTCCTTGCCCTTGGATGTTAGCACAATGCGTACTTCGTGCCCTCGTCGTTCCGCCGCGATAAGGCCTCGATGCTTCATGCCGTGGAATGTATTGGAGAACATTCGCTTTGCATATTGTTTCTTCTTCTGAAATGATTTCCAAAGAACGATCCCCGCGTACGGAGAGGTGGCGGCTAAAACAATTACTCCGGATACGAGGAGTACGTTCAGAATATCTTTTACGATTTCCGAGCGCGGTTTTCGAAGAGAGTATTTGTATTTCTGCATATATTTCGCTTTAGTAATTATACGATCGTTTGAATAATAAAGCAATGAGATTGTCTGATAGCACGGCGCGCCAAATGGTGAGGATGAGCTACATGTGGTACGCTCCTTTTTGTGGGAGGGGACTGGGCCTTTTCCTCCTGCCGCATTTGCAAAAAGGCTGGCCTGCGGGTATAATAAGGCATTCCTATGGAGCAATTTGTTATTCAAGGCGGCAAGCCTTTGCGAGGCGCTATAGATGTTCGTGGAGCGAAAAACGCGGCATTCCCGATTTTGGCCGCTACTATTTTAACCGATGAAGATTGTATTGTTGAAAATCTGCCTCTCGTTGAAGACGTATATCGTATGCTAGAAATTCTTGAAGGGATGGGAGCAACCGTGGAATGGCTTGAGGAGCGGACAGTCAAAATAAACACTCGGGCAATCAATCCCGCGAAAATCAAAAAAGACATCGTGGCTCGTTTTCGAGGATCAGTTCTTCTGATGGGGCCTTTGCTCGCCAGGTTTGGAAAAGTAAGCTTGCCTCGGCCCGGCGGCGATATCATCGGCGCGCGGCCGATCGACACCCATCTGGACGCCTTTTCACAGCTCGGCGTAAAGATTCTTGCGTCGAACGGAAAAGTGGTGCTGGAGAAACCGGAGCAATTGACCGGCGATACCGTAATTTTAAATGAGTTTTCCGTGACCGCCACGGAAAACGTGTTGTTGTTCGCGGCCTTATATCCCGGCGTCATCACGGTAAAAACCGCCGATCAGGACTACCCGATTCAGGAATTGATAAAGGCGTTGGAGCGTATGGGGGCGGGCATTTCGTTGTCTGCGTTGCATGTAATTGAAGTGCGCGGAAAACAGCAATTGGGCGGAATGAAGCATAGACTGATGTTTGATCCGATTGAAGCTGGCACTTTTATAGTAATGGCAGCCGCGGCAAAAGGTGAGGTTCTCGTGCAGAATGTGGAAACAAGTTTTCTCGAACTTTTTTTGAAAAAATTGAAAGAATTTGGCGTGCCCATGCAGATTGAAGCGAAGCAGAATGGTTTGGCAAACATAAAAGTGTTGCCATGGAAAAAGCTCAAGATAGACTCTATACAAACATTTATTTATCCTGGCATCCATACTGATCTGCAGAGCCCTTTGGGGGTGCTGGCAACACAGGCGGCCGGGTCGACATTGCTTCATGATCCATTGTATCCCGGCCGCTTGAAATATCTTGAAGAACTAAATAAGATGGGGGCTGAAATCTATATTGCCGACCCGCACCGTGCTATTATTAACGGACCGTGCCGTTTATTTGGCACTGACTTGGGAACATTTGATTTGCGGGGAGGCGCCGCTATGATTATTGCCGCATTAATCGCAAAAGGGAAAAGTACTATTAGTAATATCTATCAAGTGGATAGGGGATATGAGAAAATCGAAGAAAGACTGCAGAAATTGGGCGCGGATATCAAAAGAATAACAGTTTGAGTGAGAGTTATGTTTATAACCAAAATCGGCATAGACCTTGGAACCTGCAACTCGCTGGTTTTTGTTCCCAAAAAAGGAGTGGTGTTGTGCGAGCCTTCGGTTGTCGCAGTTTCTTTAGCCGATAACCGTATTTTGGCGGTAGGGGAAGCGGCCAAAGAAATGACCGGGCGCACTCCCGATACTATTCAGGTATACCGGCCCTTACGCGATGGCGTGATTGCGGATTATCGAGTGACTTTGGCTATGATTCGATATTTTTTGCGGCGCATCATTCCGAAATACCAATTTATAAAGCCCGAAGTATTGGTTTCCGTGCCGGCCGGAATCACCTCAACTGAACGCCGCGCCGTGATTGAGGCTACACGTCAGGCTGGGGCGAGGGCCGCGTACGTGGCAAAAGAACCCATATTGGCTGCGATTGGGGCTGGTATTCCCATTAACTCTTCTTCGGGGCATATGATTGTGAATATCGGTGGAGGCACTACCGAGGTTGCGGTTATCTCTTTGGGAGGGGTTGTGGTGGCAACATCGCTTCGGGTGGCTGGCGACAAGATCGATGAAGCGATTTCCGACTATATAAAAAGGAGCCATAACCTTGCGATAGGGGAAACGACCGCGGAAGAAATCAAAATAAAAATTGGCACCGCAATGCCGGAAAAAACAGAAACCATGCTGGAAATCCGCGGGCGCGATTTGATCCATGGGCTTCCCAAAAATATCAAGATTTCTTCCAATGAGTTGGCTGTGGCGATTCAAGAGCCACTCGATGAAACCATCGCTACTATCAAGGCGGTGCTTCGCGAAACACCGCCTGAACTTTCAGCCGATATTATGGATAAAGGAATGATTTTGTCGGGCGGAGGCGCGCTTCTGCGAAATATTGATCAGCGAATTTCCCAGGCAATCGGGGTGCCGTGTTTTGTGGCAGACGATCCTTTGACATGTGTCGCGCGCGGCGCGGGCGTCGTGCTCGATAGCCTGGATATTTTCAAACAAAGCATTATGAGTAAGCGGTAATTTTGCAAAGCGCAAATGGTTCAGAATTCACAAATGGATAAGCGGACATTGTTTAAGAGATTAGCGGAACGGGGTGGACTGTCGCATGCGTATTTATTCTCCGGGAACGATGAAAGGCAGAAAGACGAATTGGTAGCGGATCTCGTCGCGTCACTGCACATTCAAACCGAAGATCGCATGATTCTCGAACCGGATCGAGATGAAATTACTATCGCACAGATACGCGGGCTCTCTTCGTTTTTCAGTATGACTGCGTGGAACTCTAAGTACAAAATCGCGCTTCTCCGCAGAGCGCATAGTATGAATCGAGAAGCGCAGTCGGCCTTCCTAAAGCTTCTGGAAGAGCCGAAAGGGGACGCGCTATTTTTTTTGCTTACTGAATACCCGGATATGCTTTTCGAAACTATCCGTTCGCGCGCGCAGGAATTTAAGTTTTACTCATTCGCTCCGCCTGAAATTTCCGACGATGCGATTGGCGAGTTCCAGAAACTTCAGAAGGCGGACCTTGGGTCGCGTTTTGCCTACGCGAAAAAACTTGCAGATGAACCGGAACGTATTCAGCGCCTTTTACATCAATGGTTGCTCGCGATTCGGCAGATGCTCCGTACCCAGCTCGCAGAAAACCCTCAAGATGTTTCGGCGACAGTGCGGGCAATCCGAACCATTCAGGAAACTCTTTTGCTTTTGCGTACCACCAATGTCAGCCCGCGTCTCGCCCTAGAGCGCGTTATGCTTAACCTCGCGGCAAATTGATAGCCTCGACATGGGCGAACGGTTTTGGTACAATGCGCGTATGTATCAAGAAATTCTCCAAACAGTGGAGCCGGAAATGGAGAAAGCCCTAAGCTTTTTTCAGGGTGAGTTGGGGAAAATCCGGACTGGGCAAGCAAGCCCCTCTTTGGTAGAAGATGTGCAGGTAAACCTGTTTGGTCAAAAAATGCCCCTGAAGCAGTTGGCGGGGATTTCTTGTCCCGACCGCCGCCAAATTCTTATCCAACCGTGGGACAAATCCTATGTAGAACCCATTGAAAAGGCGTTGCAGGCAGGATCTTTGGGAACAAGTCCGGTAGTAGAGGGAGCTACGGTACGCGTCCATCTGCCTCAACTCACACAGGAGTATCGTGAGCAGCTAGCGAAGCTGCTTGGGGAGAAAGCGGAAGAAGCAAAAAAGACTATTCGCAGATGGCGGGAGAGCGCGTGGGAAGAGATTCAGGAAAAAGCAAAAGAGGGCGAAGTTCGAGAAGATGACAAATTTCGCGCGAAAGATGAGCTGCAAAAAATGATCGATGAGTACAACAAAAAGATCGAAGAGTTGGTCGAGCGAAAGAAGAAGGAAATCGAAGTTGTATGACAATTTTTATTGCGCTTCTATCTATTGGTATTTTAGTCATCCTGCACGAGCTAGGGCATTTTTTTGCCGCTAAAAAATTTGGCATAAAAGTGGAGGAATTTGGAATTGGCTTGCCTCCGCGCCTTTTCGGAAAAAAGTACGGGGAAACCATATATTCTGTAAACGCTTTGCCCATAGGAGGGTTTGTGCGCATGGAGGGCGAAGAAAAACGGAGTGACAGTCCCGACAGTTTCAACAAAAAACCTCTCTGGCAGAGATTTCTCGTGGTGACAGCTGGGGTAGTGGTATTTTGGATTGTTGCGGTTGTTATATTTACTCTTTTGGGCGCGACTACCGGAATTCCCACCGCGCTGAATGACGATCAAGAAGACGTGGTAAATCCGCACGTGCGGGTTATCGGGGTTGCGGCCGATTCTCCCGCTGCTTCTGCGGGATTGCAGATAGGCGATACTATTACTCATATTTCGGGTCAGGCGGTTTCCACCGTGCGCGAAGTACAGGAACTTTCTGTCGCACACACCGGAGAAGAAATTTTGCTCAATGTTCAACGGGGTGAAAAAACTTTTGAATTATCGCTTGTCCCCCGGGAAACGCCGCCCGCGGGCGAGGGACCCGTCGGGATAGCGCTCACGAGGGCGGGTTTCGTGCGTTATGCGTGGTATGAAGCTCCTTGGCAGGGATTGGTGCGAACATGGCACATCACAACCTCTATCTTTGCGACGTTCGGTGCGCTCATTTCTCAAGTTACAGGCGGGGAGGGGCTTCCTGCCGGAACCCAGGTTTCGGGGCCGGTTGGGGTTGTTGATTTGCTCAAAAATTCTCTTGCGCTCGGCGTATCTTCATTCCTTAGTTTCGTGGCGATAATCTCGGTCTACCTCGCAATTTTTAATACGCTGCCCATTCCGGCTCTCGACGGAGGGAGAATGTTCTTTTTGCTGCTGGAGGGAATACGAAGAAAACCTCTACCCGAAAAACTTGAACAACGACTAATCCTCATTTCGTTTTTGGTACTTGTACCATTTATTCTTTGGGTTACGGTAAACGATATTCGCCGGCTATTCTAGTTATACTATGCGCCAGTCCAAACTTTTTACCAAGACGCAAAAAACGCTTCCGAAAGGCGAGGAAAGCAAAAATGCCCAACTTTTAATTCAGGCTGGGTTTATTCACAAAGAAATGGCAGGGGTGTACTCGTTTTTGCCTTTGGGCAAACGTGTAATGGAAAACATTATGCGCATAATTCGCGAAGAAATGAACGTCATTGGCGGACAAGAGTTGCTCTTAACCGGGCTTCAAAATCCTGAAATATGGCAAACATCGGGCCGTTGGGCAGACGAGGCTGTGGACATATGGTTTAAAACAAAGTTAAAAAACGATACGGAAATTGGGTTAAGCTGGACGCACGAAGAGCCTTTAACCGCGCTTATGCGCAACCATATTTCTTCGTATCGGGATCTGCCAGTGTACGTGTACCAAATGCAAACAAAGTTTCGGAACGAGTTGCGCGCGAAAAGCGGCATTATGCGCACGCGCGAATTTATTATGAAAGACTTGTACTCGTTTTGCAAAAATGAAGAAGAGCACAAGGCATTTTATGAAAAGGCAAAGCAAGCATACATAAAAATATTCGATCACGTTGGTTTGGGCCACGTAACCTATGTTACCATGGCTTCTGGCGGAAGTTTTGCGAAATACTCGCACGAATTTCAAACGCTAACCGCGGCAGGTGAAGACATTATTTACATAGACGAACAAACGAAGGAGGCGGTGAACGAAGAAATAATAGCCGACAAAGATTTGGGATACGACAAAAACAAGCTGCGAAAAGAAAAGGCGGTAGAGGTGGGAAATATTTTTACCCTGGGAACTAAATACTCGGAAGTGCTCGGTTTGCAGTATCAAGACGATCAAGGAAATAAACGGCCCGTGTTTATGGGCAGTTACGGAATTGGTCCGGCTCGCGTTATGGGTACAATTGCTGAGTTATTCGCCGACGAAAAAGGGTTGGTGTGGCCTTCTTCGGTAGCGCCTTTCCTCGCCCATTTGCTTTGTTTATCGGACTCAGTGGAAGAAGCCGACGCGCTGTATGAACAGTTGCAAAGCGTGGGGATTGAGGTATTGTATGATGATAGGCACGGCATGAGCGCGGGGGAAAAATTTGCCGATGCCGATTTAATCGGCATTCCCTGGCGCCTTGTTATAAGCGACAAAACACTTGCTTCAAAAAGCGCAGAAGTGAAAGCACGACAAAGTAAAGAGATTGAGCTTGTGCCGTTGCGAGAACTGCCAAACTATCTGCAATCGAAAATTTCTTGACTCATTTATGCGATTTATCAGAAACACATTATCCCGATTGGGGAATGACATCGCGATTGATTTGGGCACTGCCAATTCGTTGGTTTATGTGAAGGGAAAGGGGATTGTGATTCAGGAACCCACGGTGGTTGCTATTAATCAAAAGACTGGAAGGGTGCTTGCCATAGGAGAGGAAGCGAAAAAAATGGTGGGGCGCACTCCCATTCATATTGTGGCAATGCGGCCGTTGGCAAAAGGCGTTATTTCGGACTTCGAGGTTACCGAGCAAATGCTTAGGTATTTCATCGCTAAAGCGTGTCCCCGGAAGTTCATCCTTAGTCCTGGACCTCGCGTGATTGTGGGAATTCCTTTTGGCGTAACTGAAGTTGAGAAAAAAGCAGTGCGAGATGCCACGCTTTCCGCGGGAGCGCGCGAAGTTTTTTTAATTGAAGAGCCTATGGCTGCTGCCATTGGCGCGAGGCTCGCGGTGCAAGAACCTGGCGGGAATTTCATTGTGGATATCGGCGGGGGCACTACCGAGGTTGCCGTCTTGTCGCTTGGCGGAGTGGTGTACGCAAAATCACTCAGGATCGCGGGCGATAAATTAAACGAAGACATTATTCACTTTGCGCAGGAAGAATACAAGCTTTTCATCGGGGAGCGCACCGCGGAGGCGCTCAAGATTGGAATTGGTTCTGCGTATCCCTTGAAAGAGCGGAAAGAAGTGCCCCTCCGGGGCAGAAATTTGGTTACGGGTTTACCCGAAGAGATTATGGTTTCCGATACAGATATTCGCCGCGCAATGGAGCGTTCTGTGCGGCAAATAGTCAACGAAGTTAAGGCCACGGTAGAAGAAACGCCGCCCGAACTTCTCGCAGACATTATGTGCAGAGGAATTTTTCTTGCGGGAGGAGGAGCGCTTCTTCGTGAGCTCGACACGCTCATTACGAAAGAGACAAAAATTCCCACGCGCATTGTGGAGGATCCTTTGACCGCGGTGGTGAGAGGTGCGGGTTTGGTTCTTGAAAATCTCGATGAACTCTGCGATGTATTGTCAGAAGCAGAAGATTTAGAGCCGCCCAAATAGACTATGATTTCTCCCAAAGAAGTGCGACATATCGCAAAACTGGCTCGGATAGGATTGTCAGATCTGGAGCTTGTAAAGTTTCAGAAAGAGCTTGCTGCTGTTCTGGACTACTTTGAGATTTTGCAAGAAGTTGACGTTTCTTCCGTGGCACCCATGACTCACGCAGTACCTTTGGCGAACGTGCATCGGCCCGATGAAACAAAAACCAAAGCCAATGATATGGCTTCTCGACTTTTGGAAATGGCTCCAGAAACAAAAGACGGCTATTTGAAGGTGAAGCCGATTTTATAAAACCTACGAATTACGAATACTTGCGAATGGACGAACTTACGATTCGACAACTGCACGAAAAACTGAAAAACAAAGAATTTTCTGCGCAAGAAATCGTAGAAAGTTTTCTCAAAAATATTGAGCAGAAAGATGCAAATCTACATGCTTTTATTACTCCGACAGGGGAGTTGGCGCTCGCGCAGGCAAAGAAAGTTGATGAAAAAATCGCTCGAGGCGAAGAAATTTCTCTGCTCGCGGGAGTTCCGTGCGCAGTGAAAGATTCTATTCTGGTGGAAAGCGTGCGTTGCACGGTCGGATCCAAGATTTTGGAAAACTACATCGCGCCTTACGACGCCACGGTTGTCCGGAAGCTGCGCGACGAAGGCGCGGTCTTTGTCGGGAAAACAAATCTCGACGAGTTTAATATGGGTGCTTCCACTGAAAACTCTGCTTTCGGCGTTACAAAAAATCCTTATGATCTGACACGAGTAGCCGGGGGAAGTTCCGGAGGATCGGCAGCAAGCGTAGCCGCGAACGAGGCTCTTGTGGCTTTGGGAGCCGATACCGGCGGCTCTATACGCCTTCCGGCCGCGTTTTGCGGCGTGGTAGGGTTAAAACCCACCTATGGTACTGTTTCCAGACATGGATTAATCGCGATGGCGTCTTCCCTCGATCAGATAGGGCCGATCGCGAAAACCGCAGAAGACGCAGAAGCAGTTTTTGAAGCGATCTGTGGGAGAGACGCGTTCGACGCAACCTCCCTCGCCTATCAGTACGAATCTCTTTACGATTTTGATGTGAAAAATCTCCGCATAGGTGTGGCGAAAGAGTTTTTCGGCGAAGGGCTCATGCCCAAAATCGCAGAGCTAGTGAAGGCGGCAATTAAAAAGCTTGAGACCGCGGGGGCTACCGTGCGGGAGATAAGCCTTCCTCACGCCAAATATGCATTAGCGGCCTATTATATCATTAACACCTCTGAAGTATCGGCGAACCTCGCGCGTTTTGATGGCATTCGTTACGGCAAATCTGCCAGTAGGGGGCAAAACTTACTTGATGTATATCTGCAAAGCAGGGGAAAATATCTAGGCGCGGAAGTAAAGCGCAGAATTATGCTCGGTACCTATGCGCTTTCCGCCGGCTATTACGACGCATATTACCTGAAGGCGCAGAAAGTTCGCACTCTTCTTCAACAGGATTTTGCGGCCGCCTTCGCTGATGTGGATGTAATTATGGGGCCGCCCAGTCCGTTTCTCCCTTTCAAGATCGGAGAGCGCACGGAGGATCCGTTAACCATGTATCTTGTGGATTTGTATACAGTGCCTGTCAACCTTGTTGGACTACCGGCGCTCTCATTGCCGGTAGGATATACTCAAGAGCTTCCAGTGGGTTTGCAGATTATTGGGAAGCCGCTTCAAGAAAATTTACTGTTTGCGGTTGCAAAGGATTTGGAAAAATTGGCATAGGTGCTACAATACTGGAATGGAACAGCAAATTTTGGATTTTATTTTAAAAATAAATTCGCCGGAACTTCAAGCGAAACTTTTTGGGATTAAACTCCTATTTCTTTCGGTAACCGGTTTTTTCATTGCTGTCATTGTAATCGCGCTTGCCAGAACTCCATATATTAGTTTGAGCATGATCGGAGATGCCGTAGAAATCGCTACCTTTCGCCCTTTTGGATTTCCCAAAATGCGGCGCCGATGGCAAAAAATTATGCAGCGTTTGGATGCGGATGATGAAGCCGAATACAAGCTCGCGATTATTGAGGCAGACACTTTGCTGGACGAAATGCTCAAAAAAATGCGACTTGCGGGAAACAATGTGGATGAGCGCCTGGAGAAAGTTACTCTTTTTATGCTCCCTAGCGTAGAAGAGCTCAAAGTTGCTCATCGGACGCGCAGCAGTATCGTGTATGATGTCGATTATAGGCTGAGCTTGCAAGAAGCGCGCCGCGTGCTTTTAGCGTATCAAAAGGCTTTTGAGCAGCTTGATTTTTTCCACTAAAAAGCGTATGCTAATTGCGCGGGGTAGTGGAGTAGTACCATGCGAGGCCCATAACCTTGTGACGCCGGTGCAATTCCGGCCCCCGCAACATACAGGCAGTAGGGATAACAGGGCATTTCTTAACGGATTGCGGTCGCCTCGACGGCGACATCGCAATCCTAAAATGCCCCACAAAATTCAAGCAGTTGAATTTTGTGCCAGGGTAGCTCAGTTGGTTAGAGCGAAGGACTCATAAGCCTTAGGTCGTGGGTTCGATTCCCACCCCTGGCACACGATTTTTGTCTAAACTTCTTAGTTTAGGTATAAAAATCAGCGGCCTGAGATAGCCGAAGGACAAAGTCCCTCGACTTCGCTCGGGACGCTAAATTTCGCAAGCCAATCACATTTCGCTTCGCTCATGTTCTTGGGCGAAATTTGCGGGCGTAGCTCAGCTGGTTTAAAGCGCTTCCCTGTCACGGAAGAGATCGTGGGTTCGAATCCCATCGCCCGCGCCAAAAAACTTGAATAATGGATTCTGGATTCTGAACTCCGGTGAGGCATTGACTGGAAATATTCTTGGGGGTATTCTCATGGAATATGCGGATATCCTGTTTTATTTGGCTGCAGGAGGTAAGCTGTGGTACAGATTCTTCAGCCGCAACGCACCTTTCAATTTCGCAGGCGCGCCGCACGTAGAGCATACGCGTGCCTGCGAAAATCGCATCTTCCGTTACCCAATCCATTCGTACTGTGGAATTCGCGAAAGCTCGATGAATGGGCAGGCCAGGGAGGATGGCAAAAACTACCACACCCCTGCATTTGTAAGGATGGGGCCTCCGGTTGCCCTGCCGCAACAATCTTCATCCAGTTCGCCCAAGGAGCCGTGCAGAACGTTTACCGAGAAGTTATTATTCGGATCATCGGTCCGCATTTAACTGTTGTTGGGCGCGTAACGGTTGCGCTTCATCGACGCGGAGCTCGAATCGACGTATTGGACCTCGAATGGCGTATTGGGGAGATACCGCAGTTCCTCAGTGGGAACGGACGATGACGCTTGGGTCGTTTGACCAGCGCCCTCCCTAACACGGAAGGCGCTTTTCTTTTCGGTCTGGAAAACTAAAAAGCTATGTGATACACTGTTTACGGAACAACAACCAGATAGTCTTGAGGGGGGAAGCATGGAGAATATGCTTGTGCTTTTGGTGAATCCTTGGGATCCCCAAGTTCAGAATCCCACCTTGGCGTCGGACCACAAACCCGAATTCGGAATTGTACAAATCGTACTCGATAAAGCTGGCGTCCGATATGATGAGCGTCGCTGTGTGGTAAAACATGGCGGGAAAACCTCCATATTGCCAGTGGGGCAGCTCATTCCACTTCTAGAACTTTCACCTGGAGATGCACGTGCACTAACTGCAGACGAGGCGTTTATCAAGCGGGCTGCTGAAATCGTGAAGAAGAGGGCATTCCAGCATATGCCACCCTCCCAACGCAATTTCCTCCTTGAGGTGATATCTTCAAAAAGAGGGTGATAGCGTAAGCTACCACCGCTCCAAAAGGCTATGCGTTCTTTTCGTTCGCACAGCCCTTTCTTTTTTGCTGGAAAAATAATGAGAAATGAAGTAGGGTAGATGAATATTATGAAGCGGGCGATTATTGTCCATTGTTGGGGCGGGAATCCGGAATATTGTTGGTACCCGCAAACAAAAAAAGAGCTCGAAGAGCAGGGTTTTGAAGTTATGGTTCCTGCGATGCCAGATACCGAACATCCAAAGCAATCTGCTTGGGTTCCGGTTCTTCGCGAAGTAGTGGGTACTCCAACCGAAGAAACGTATCTTATTGGTCATAGTTGTTCCTCTAAATCGTGGAGACATTCTCAAAAACGAGCTTGGCGCCGAGCTTATCGTCAAAGAAAACATGAACCATTTCTCCGGCCCTTCCGATGATTTGCCAATGTGCACCTCTCTTCCAGAAGTTTCAGAGGCGATAAGGAAAATGACGGAGTCGCCGGGGAATGGAGTCTAGCTTCCTTGACAAGATTTTCCAGGTGGTATATACTAACTTTGGTTTAAAAAAACCAAATTCTCGACTTGGAAGATGTGTGTGCTCCTGTTTGTTGTACGCGCTATTTCGATGCTTGAAAACTCTGAATAGCTTTTTTTTTGCACAAAAGTGATTCATACATATCTTTCAAGTCGAGAAGGCTAGCTCTTTAACAGAGTAAATCTTCTTAGGCTTGAGAAATTTTACATGGCAGAAAAGGAGGTGAGTATTTGCTTGTTAGCTAATCTTGGCTAAACAATTGTTTCTCGGTACCCTATCAAAAAACAACAGGAGAAATCAATGACATCGGGCAAACAGTTGGTAAGGAATACCACCGTTCTCGGCTCAGTGCTTATGGCGATGGTGCTGGCGTTTGTTGTCCTGATGCCTCAGGTGGCGCAGGGCGCCAACGGCGATCCGCCCAGCATTTCGCCGTCCTCGGTGGTGGTGGATATTCCGCAGGGCGGCGAGACGGTCATTGAGAAGACCGTCCAAACGTCGACAATCCCACCGAAGGTGGACATCTATTTCCTCTCTGATACCACGGGGAGCATGGGGAGAGCCATCGCAGCAGTCCAGGGTGGCGCCGGTGCGGTGCTTGCTACTATTGATGCTGCGACTCCCGACGCCCGCTACGGCGCCGGTGACTACAAGGACTTTCAGTCGCCCACGCAGCTTGACCCGTACGCCTTCAACAATGCCGCGCCCATCCCGGGCGTGGACGACAATGGCGCCGCCGCTTTGGCCGCCATCGGAGGTTGGGCCGCCGCTGGCGGGTTTGATGGTCCTGAAGGCCAACTGTATGCCTTACACCAGCTTGCCGCTCACGGCGCTGCTGCTTTCCGGCCCAGCGCGACTAAGGTCGTTGTCTGGTTCGGAGACATCAACGGGCATGACCCTGTGTGCGCCGCCATTTCTGGCGACCCGCACGCCGTGACCCTAGCAAGTTTGCTCCCCGAGCTCACGACTGCGGGGATCATAGTTAACGCCATCAGCACTGTCGGCGGTCCCGGATTGGATGGGGTCTTCGCAGGCGGCGACTACGCGGCAGCGTGTGGTCCTGAACCGGCTCCAGCAGGCGGGCAGGGATTGGCCATTACAGGCGCCACGGGTGGCACCAGCTTCGTTGGTGTCGCGCCAGCGGCCATTTCCGCCGCGATTCTGGCGGGGCTCTCAAGCCTTCCCGTGACGGTGTCTATGGCTAGCGATTGTGCTGCCCCGATCAGTACCACGTTCGCGCCTGTTAGCGTCGGGCCGGTACCGTCCGGTTCGGCGGTTAGCTTCCTGGAGACCATCTCGGTGGCTCCTGGCGCAGTGCCCGGCGTCTACGAGTGCGACGACTGGGCTCTGATCAACGGCACGCCGATGGTGGACGCTTCAGGTGAGACCATCAAGGAGCACAAGAAGATAACGGTAACTGACGTGACGCCACCGGCGGCGTCTTGTACCCCAACCACGAATCCTGCCGGGGAAAATGTGCCCACGGCTCCCGGTAAGGGCGCTCAGGGCCAGAACCAGGACGGGTTCTACGTCTTGAATGCCTCCGACGCGGTTGACTCGTCGCCCGATATCTACCTGGTAGACGACGGCACGGGTACCGTCTTCGGGCCGTTTGTAAGCGGCACTAAGATTAAGTACGCCGAGGCCAATGGCGCGGTTCCTTCCCAGAAGCCCGGGAGTGGCGTCATCAACTGGAAGATCAACGGACAGGGCGATGCCCAGGTATACGCCGTTGACGCCTCCGGCAACAAGTCGGCGGTCGTATCCTGTTTGGTGCCACCAGAACCCAAATAGGCAGAACCAGCCAGAAGATTTACTTTTCCTGGTCAGCGTTAGACGCTAGCTAGGAAACAGAGCGAGCTCTTTAGCTCTTTGATCCAAAGGGCAGATGAGATTCGAGTTTCTCGAGTCAATTCTGCCCCCTTTTTTTAGACACCCGTTTTGTGTTAGATGCACGTTGACTATACAGAAGAAATAACCTATGCTTAAACGCGGTACAAAATTTGAGGAGGTATCCCATGCGACACCCTTTCCGTAACGGTCTCGGGTTCCTGGCGGTTCTTGCGGTTCTGGCGGCACTCATGGCGCTCGCGGTCACCCCGGCTATTGCGGCGATTCCCCCGGCAGACCGTGATGGCTGCTACACGATCCAGGGTGGGACCGTCACGGACAGCGCCGGCAGCTCGCTCGCCACGGGCTATGACAAGTTCGGGTACAACTACCAGGCCCACCTGTTTGTGGGTACGTACGATTCGTCGGATCGGAACATCGACGGGACGTACTGGGGATCCACGGGAGACTACGTGGACGATGGTCTGATCATGAAGTGGTCAGACTCCTGGCTCGCGAACGTCGACTGCAACGGTGACGGAAAGCTCGACCGTGGCCTCGTTGACGGTGTCGTGGGCGGCACCAGTCTCGGCTGGCTTACAAACCAGAACGAGGGCGATTACGACTCTGACGGCGATGGCACACAGGATGCGCACTACACGTACTTCGCCAAGATCGTGTGGACGGGTCCCGGAAGCCCGCTATGGGGCCAGTATTCCGTCATCGAGCAGGTCTACAATGACCCTGTTGGCGGCGCGACCGGGCTCCTGGGCAAAGTGAGCGCGCCGGGGCTCGGACTCAACGACCAATGGACGTCTTTGGCGCCCTAGAGAGGGGGTGCGGATCCTCTGCGCAAAAGGGGCTGTAGCGGAAGCTATGGCCCTGCTTTTTTTACGATTTTTTGATAGAATGAAATATACAAGGTCATAATGAAAAAATAAATACATATGAAAAATATTCTTATAGTCGCGGGAGTGATTGCTGTTGGAGGCGTGATAGCATTTATGATGTTTGGAAGAGGAGAGACGCCTAATTCACAAACTGAAAATCCTATGGTTACTGTAAAAACAAACAAGGGAGATATCACGCTGGAGCTTTTTATGGATAAAACGCCGATTACCGCGGGGAATTTCGTGAAATTAGCAAAAGAAGGATTTTACAACGGCACAAAGTTCCACCGGATTATTGCGCAATTTATGATTCAAGGCGGGGATCCGAATTCAAAAGGTGATGATTCGAGCGTCTATGGCACGGGCGGATCTGGATATACTATTCAAGATGAATTCGTGGAAGGTTTGTCGAATGTGCGGGGAACAATTTCCATGGCAAACACGGGAGCTCCGAATTCCGGCGGAAGCCAATTTTTCATCAACCTTGTAGATAATATCGGCCTTGATTTTAACAAAGAGCCGTTCACAAGCCGACATCCCGTATTTGGCAAGGTAATTGCCGGGATGGATGCCGTAGACGCGATCGCACAAGTTCCGACTGATGCTCGTGATGTTCCGGTAGAACCAATAGTCGTTACCGAGATAATCGTAGAAGAAAAATAGCTTTTCCAACCGTAAAATTATTCGATAAGTGGGACAAACATGAAACCGGGGAATTTTTGAATATCCGTTTTGGTTTCTGAAATTTTGCGCACCCGAAGTATATCTTCTCTTACAGGAATTACTAAAATTCCCCCAACTTTCAGCTGCTGCACCAATTCTTTTGGAAGCGAACTCGCGGTGGCTGAAGCTAAAATCCTGTCGAATGGCGCCTCTTGCGTCATGCCGAGTTTTTTAGCTGCCTGAACTATTTGCGCTTGCGGAAGTCGATACTTTGCCAAATTCCGTTGCCCGAACGTCACAAGCTCCGGGATAATTTCTGTCCCATACACATGTCCTTTTGAACCCGCAATGTGGGCCAAAAGAGCAGTGGTCCAGCCGGATCCTGATCCCACATCCAGAATCTTTTCTCCGGATTTTGGCTGGAGCAATTCAAGCATAAATGCCACGGTGTATGGCTGTGATATAGTCTGCCCCGAGCCAATGGGAAGAGGATAGTCTTCGTACGCTGCTTCGCGATAATCCGGCAACACAAAATCTTTTCTATCAATTGCGCCAAATGCCGCAATAATATTCGGCTCCTTGAGCACTCCAAGACTTGTGAGATGTTGGATAAGTTTATCCATTACTCTATACAAACATGTATAGTTCACTCATTCAAGCGTACGCCGTGTGTGGACAGAGGCTGTTTCGCGTGGTATGAAACGGATAGTTCCCGCTGAAAATCGAATACTGGAAAGAAAGCGAGAGAGCAATGGGCACGAAAAACCCGAAAAAGCTCCAGATCATGACATTCGTGTGGACGGTGGGGCTCTTCGGGCGCCTCGCCGTCCTGCTACTCCAAGTTTTGGGACTAGTTCGGGTCGAGGGCATCCGAAATCTCCGGGCGCTTCTCGCCCAAAACGAAGGATTCTTGGTGATTCACCGGCATCCCTCCATGAGAGAGACGGTGCTCATTCCACTTCTATTCGTCCCGTGGGCGCTCCGGAACTGGAAGAAAGTCCCGGTGGTCACCCCTGATAAACACAACTTCTATGACCCTTGGTGGTGCGCGCCTTTGCGGTCGCTCGCCATTCCCGTGCCTCGCGGAAACGGCAATGGGATGATGGCTGCTCTCTTGCAAATGCGCCGCGCGCTTTTTGCGGGCAGAGTGCTCGTTCTCGCGGCAGAAGGCGGCAGAACCTTCAAGGGGAAAAACTTTAAATATTTAACTCCCGAGGGGCAGCTGTACACATGCGGACGACCGGAAGCAGGAGTGGATCTCTCGCAGTGCGTCATCCGGCGCTTCCAGCCAGGCGTAGGCGCCTTATGCGGCAACGGAAAGATCCGCATCCCCGTACTACCCGTATGGGTCGATTTAAAGGGTTGGCATACAACGATCATATTCGGCAAGCCCACAACACTTCCTCCAAACACACCGGATAAAACGGAGGCACTGGAGAACTTGCTTCTCCGCACTTCCCAGCCGCGTTCGCCATAGCCACAAACGGCGCAGGGTCATCCTGCGCTTTTCTATTTATGGTATTATGGCAAAATGAAAACAGATTTTACCTATTCAGGGACCGTGCAGCCGGGGCGCGGAAGAGGAAACGCGCTCGGTTTTCCAACCGCAAATCTTTCCTGCCGCATACCCGATAATACTTTGGCAGAAGGCGTATATACCGCTCTTACCCGTCGGGGAAACGATACCTTTCCCTCGCTCGCGTTTTTTGGGGCCGCGCGCACGTTCGGAGAGCATGAAAAACGACTGGAGGTGCATATTCTTGATTTTCAAGGACAGCTCTATGGAGAAACGCTTACGGTAACGCTTTTGGAAAAAATGCGCGGGAACATACATTTTGCCACCGAAGAAGAACTTGTCGCCCAAATGCGGCAGGATGAACAAGAAGCTCGATCATTTTTTTCAACTATTGCATGTTTACAGGCATCATAAAAAACATCACGACGATCAAAAAGCAGCAAACGATTGGAGGATCGCTATTTCTTGCTATCGAAACTCCAAAGGACTGGCGCGTGCAGCAAGGAGATTCGATCGCGACGAACGGAGTATGCTTGACCGTAAAAGAGGTTGGCGTAGATTTTTACACCACAGAACTAATGCCGGAAACCCTCAACAAAACTACATTTGGGAAAAGCGTACCTACTCGCGTAAACCTTGAATATTCACTCACGCTTCAGGATCCGCTCGGCGGTCATCTTGTGCTGGGTCATGTTGATACCATCGGAACAATCACCAAGATTGAACGCGCCCAAGCCTCAAAAATATACCATTTTTCGTGTCCAAAAAGCTTTGGTGCGCTGATTGCGGAGAAAGGATCCATCGCGGTCGATGGCATAAGTCTTACGATTGTGGAAGCGAGCGATGCCTTCTTTACCGTATCACTCGTTGACTACACGCTTTCGCGCACAACCCTCGGAGAAAAACAAGAAGGCGACCTCGTTAACATAGAATTCGACGTATTAGCAAAATATATTGCTCGCGCGCTGGAGCGAAGAATCATTTAAACAAAAGCAAACAGGGGATTGTTTTTTGCTTTATTTTCAGGTATAATAAAACAATTGTGGAATACTTGAATATGGTCATTTTTGCGCTTAAAAACAGTGCTTTGGAAGCTATCGAAAGAGCTCAAAATCTCGCGGAGCTCGAGACCTCGTATAAAGCGTACTTGGGCAAAAAAGGGGAGTTAACCCTTATTTTGCGTTCTCTCGCGAATTTGAACGAAGCGGAACGTAAGGTCCAGGGAAAAGAGGCAAACGACTTGCGGAATTTACTTGAAAAACGCTTTGCTGAAAGAAAAAAGGAAATTCAACGCGAAGAAATCGTAATCCAAGAAAAACTCGCCATCCGCGAGCATGTCGATGTTACTGCCCCAGGTAAGCGGCTTCCCAAAGGGCACACGCACCCGCTCACGCTCGCGCAGACGAAAGCGGAAGAGATTTTTCAAACGATGGGATTTACCGTAGCCCAAGGTCCGGAAATTGAAACCGAATGGTACAATTTTGACGCGCTCAACATTCCGGCCAATCACCCAGCCCGCGATATGTGGGACACGTTTTGGCTCAAACCAAAAAATGCGGGGCATCTTCTGCGGACACACACGAGTCCTGTGCAAATTCGATACATGGAGAAGCATAATCCGCCATTGAGAATTATCGCGCCGGGCCGCATCTTCCGATATGAGGCAACGGACGCAAGCCACGAATTCAACTTTTACCAGCTCGAAGGACTAATGGTAGGGAAAGAAGTTTCGGTTGCGAACTTCAAAGCGATTATTGAGGAATTTTACCGCCAGTTTTTTGGCAAGCCGGTAGCCATTCGCCTGCGCCCGAGCTATTTTCCATTTACCGAACCTTCGTTTGAAGTTGATATGCGCTGGAACAAGGGTGCTTGGCTGGAAATGATGGGGGCCGGCATCGTGCACCCCAACGTATTTCGGGCAGTTGGTTATATTCCAGCAGAATGGCGCGGTTTCGCGTTCGGAATGGGATTGGATAGATTGGCAATGATGAAATACCAGATACCGGACATACGGTTATTATATTCAGGAGATTTACGATTCCTCCAGCAATTCTAATATGCTTTTCTCTTATAATTGGCTTCAAGAATACATAAAAGGCAAACTGCCCGCGCCCGTCAAACTGGCTGAACTTTTGAATATGCACGCGTTTGAGGTAGAGGGAATGCAGAAAAAGGGAAGGGATACAATTTTCGACATTGCAGTGCTGCCGAATCGAGCGCACGATTGTTTATCTCACACAGGCATGGCGCGCGAGATTGCGGCAATCTGCAAGTTAAAACTGCAGCTTCCAAAAACAAAACAAATAAAAGTTCAAAAAGGCAGGCTTACGCCTTTGAAAGTGAAAATTCAGCCTGCCTCGCCGAAGACGACGAGTCAAGGCGGGCCTGCCTCGCAGCAAGGCGGGTCCGGAGAACTTGTGCCACGCTATTCAGCATTGGTTATCGAAGGCGTTAGCATTAAAAAATCACCCAAATGGGTGGTTGATTACTTAGAAGCCGTGGGAGTAAACTCCATTAATAACGTAGTTGATCTTACGAATTTTATAATGCTGGAAACCGGCCAGCCCTTGCACGCGTTCGATTATGAGCAAATTGAAGGGCGCACTATGAATGTGCGTGAAGCCAAAGAAGGCGAGAAACTGGAAACGCTGGATAACCAAGTATTTTCGCTTCCCGAGGGCGCGCTGGTTATCGAAGATGCCAAACGTCTCATTGACCTCGCGGGAATCAAAGGAGGAAAGGTAAGCGCAATTTCTTTGAATACGCAGAATATCGTATTGCAAGCGGCAAACTTCAATGCAGTCGCTATTTACCGAACAAAATCACAGCTCAAATACACGACACAGGCAGCAGATATGTACGCTCACCAAATTGATCCCAATCTTGCCATGGAAGCGCTGGAACGCGCCTACGCGCTTTGCGCAGAACTTGGCATAGGAGGAAAAATAGCGCAAGTTGTCGATCTCTACCCAAAATCCGCCAGCTGGCGGATCAAACGCATTACGCTCGATATGCAGTTTGTCTCATCGATCCTCGGAATACCGCTTTCGCAAAAAGAGGCAAAACGAATTTTAGAAAGCCTGGATTGCCAAGTCGCGCTCGCTAAGAATCGTCTGCAAGTAACTTGCCCCACGCGACGCTTGGACCTTACAATGCAAGAAGATTTGGTGGAGGAGATCGGCAGAATTGTCGGATACGAAACCATCCCAGCTGCGTTCCCCATAGCCCCGATAGCCCCGCCATCGAAAAACACCGAGCTACTCTGGCTGTCGAAAATCCGCAATGCCTTTAAGGGGCTTGGCTTCACGGAGGTCTATAATCATTCTTTCATAGGGGATAAGGATTTTTCGACATTCGCGTATTCCGCGGCAGATAAAGCAAAGCTTGTTGAAGTTGAAAATCCTTTGAGCTCTGAATTTTCTCATCTGCGCGATTCTTTGCTGGAAAATCTGGTGAAAAACGTGCGCGACAACCAGAAGCAGGCCCGCCTTGCCGAGTCGAGGCAGGCCGAAACCATACGCATTTTTGAAACCGGGAATACATTTCGCCAACACAAAGGAAAATTCGCCGAATTCAATATGCTCGGCGCGCTTATATACAATGGGAGTTTCTATGAGATAAAAGGCGTGTGCGATTTTATCTTAAACAGCCTTGGCATTTCGTCAGCATGGTACGACGAATACCAGGCGACAAGCGAAGAGAGCCGAGCCGAGATGTGGCATAAAGGGAAATCCGCAGAAATCAAGGTGGACGGCGAAGAAATCGGTTTTCTGGGAGAAATTTCAAGCCGCGTAAACACCGCTTTGAAAATTTCAAAGCCGGTTGGCGCTCTACATCTGAATTTGGAAAAACTTATTCTGCTAGCTTCAGAAGAAATATCATATCGGGCGCCATCGCGATTTCCTGCTTCCACGCGCGATATTGCCATTTTGGTGCCTTCCCAAACAAAAGTTGCTGAGGTAATGAACGCAATGACCGGCGCGGGAGGCGCGTTGGTACGCGATATTGATTTATTTGATATGTACGAAGGCGAACATCTCGCGCAAGGAAAGAAAAATCTCGCCTTCCACATCATATATGAATCTGCGGAACGAACGCTTACCAGCAAAGAAGTTGATACCCTGCACAATCAAATTATCAAAGCAGTCGAAGAAAATCCCGAATGGGAAGTAAGAAAGTAAGTATGCAAAAAAACACACAAACAAACTCAAGCGACTACGGAGCCAAGGATATACAGGTTCTTGAAGGGCTAGAGCCGGTACGCAAAAGGCCGGGAATGTACATTGGTTCCACCGGGCCAGATGGACTTCATCATTTAGTTTGGGAAGTACTCGATAACAGTTTGGACGAGGCAATGGCCGGTTTCGCGAAAAATATTGAAATTACGCTTTTGCCCGGTAACCGCGTGCAAGTTACAGATGACGGCCGCGGAATTCCCATAGAGAAGCATCCTCAAACCAAAAAATCCACCCTCGAAACCGTACTCACCGTATTGCACGCGGGAGGGAAGTTTGGTTCGGGCGCGTATAAGGTTTCTGGCGGCTTGCATGGAGTAGGCGTATCGGTCGTAAACGCGCTTTCTATATATTTGAAGGCGGATGTATCCCGCGACGGCGCGAAATACCAGCAGGAATACAGCCGCGGAAAACCAAAGTACCAGGTGAAAAAGGTTGGCGCGAGCCGTCAAACCGGCACCACAATTATATTTGAACCCGATCCTGAAATATTCAAAGAAATTAAGTTCGACGAAAAGCGAATTCTTCAGCACTTGCGCCAGCAGGCGTATTTGACGTCAGGAGTAAAACTCACGTTTGTTGACGCGCGTGAATCCACAAAAGGCGCGGCAAGCGGGTTTGAAACTTACACATTTTATTTCGAAGGCGGCTTGGCTTCGTATGTAAAATACCTCACGAATGGCGCTGTGCCCAAACACGAGAATATATTTTACGCGACAGGGGAGAAAGACGGAATTCTCGTGGAAGTTGCCATGCGCTATACCGAGGAATTTGAAATTTACGAAGAAGGATTCGCGAACAATATCCACAACCCGGAAGGCGGCACGCATATCACGGGCTTTCGCTCCGCTTTAACCCGCATGCTCAATGATTGCGCGAAAAAGAATAATCTTTTGAAGGGGGAGGAAGCGCTTACCGGAGATGACGTACGCGAAGGTATGACTGCAGTCGTTTCAGTAAAAATCAAAGATCCGCAGTTTGAAGGCCAAACCAAGGCGAAACTCGGAAATCCGGAAGCAAAATCGGCGGTGGAAGCCGTGGTAGCAGAAGGCCTTGCTGATTTCTTCGAGCGCAATCCGCAGGATGCCCGAGCCATCGCCGAAAAATCGCTGCTCGCGGCAAAAGCGAGAAAAGCGGCCAAAGCTGCCCGTCAAACCGTATTACGAAAAGGAATCCTCGAAGGACTTACGTTGCCGGGAAAGCTTGCCGATTGCTCCTCGCGCGATCCCGCAGAATCGGAACTGTATTTGGTGGAAGGGGAGTCTGCCGGCGGATCTGCCAAGCAGGCGCGCGATCGCCGCTTCCAAGCCATCTTGCCTCTCCGCGGAAAAATCCTTAATGTCGAACGAGCCCGCCTCGACAAAATTTTGGAGTCCAAAGAAATCCGGGCGCTCGTCATTGCGTTGGGAGCTGCCATCGCGGAAGATTTCGATATCGAAAAGGTGCGTTACCACCGCATCGTAATTATGACTGATGCCGATGTGGATGGTTCTCACATCCGCGCTTTGCTTCTTACGCTGTTTTACCGATATTTCAAACCCATAATCGAACGCGGCTACCTATATATTGCCCAACCCCCACTTTACAGCATTCAAGTAGGCAAGAGCGATATACGATACGCCTATGCCGAAGAAGAAAAAGACCGCATTGTAGCGGAGATTAAAAAGCTAAAGAGCGCAAAGGCGGTAATCGCGAAAAAGGCGGAGTCGGTTGAAGTGGAAAAAGTGAGCGGAGTAAATATCCAACGGTATAAGGGCCTTGGAGAAATGAATCCCGACCAACTTTGGATTACAACTATGGATCCCGCGAACCGAATTCTTCTGCAAGTGACCATTGAGAACGCGAAAGAAGCAGATCGCATCTTCGACATCTTAATGGGAGACGAAGTCCTTCCGCGCAAAAAGTTCATTCAAACCCACGCTAAAAGTGTGCAAAATTTGGATATCTGAAACCTTGACATTTAAACTGTAATTTGGTATCTTGGAGGCACTGATAAAAGAGGCCTCCCAAGGCCTTTTTAAAAACCATTTATCATGAAAATTGTGAATCCGTTAAAGCAATTGCCCGGAGCCCTAAATTTTTTACGCGAAGTAAAAACCGAAGGGATGCGGGTAAACTGGCCCACACGGGAAAAAACAATCAAAGACACCCTTATCGTTATCGGGTTTGCCGTCGCGATCGCCGTGTTTTTAAGTGTATCTGACTATATCTTTCAATCCGTATTAGATAGATTTCTCTTGTAATCATGCCTAAACAACAGACCGTAGGAGAGCGAAACTGGTACGTAATTCACACCTATTCCGGATACGAAGACGCCGTCGCGCGAAACCTCAAACAGAGAATTGAGTCTTTGGACATGAGCGACAAAATTTTCAACGTAATGGTGCCGAAAGAAAAGAAGATTAAAATCAAAAATAGCAAGCGCAAAATCGTGGAGGAAAAAATCTATCCAGGATACGTACTCGTAGAAATGGTAGTGACCGATGACTCCTGGTATGTGGTGCGGAATACTCCGAATGTAACGGGATTTGTAGGCTCTGGCACCGTTCCTATTCCGGTTTCCCAAGAAGAAATTCAATACCTGCAAAAACGCATGGGCGTGGAGTCTCCGGAGTATGAAATCGGGGTAGCGCCGGGCGACAACGTGAAAATCATCGATGGCCCGTTCAAGGATTTCGATGGAAGAGTTGCGGAAACGGACAAGGAACGCGGCAAAATAAAGGTTTTGGTGAATATGTTTGGCAGAGATACACCCGTCGAGTTAGATTCACTGCAAATTCAGAAGCTGTAGAAAATTCGTATATTCGTATAAATTCGTAATTCGTAGGATCGTATGGCAAAGAAAATCAAAGCAGTCGTAAAACTTCATATCCCGGCAGGCCAAGCAACTCCTGCCCCTCCGGTGGGCCCAGCTTTGGCGCAGCACGGTGTGAACATCGGAGAGTTCACGAGACAGTTCAACGAAGCAACCAAAGACAAACAGGGATTCAAACTTCCTTGTGACATTATTGTGTATGAAGACCGGACTTTTACGTTCAAACTTCATCAGCCGCCGGCATCCGCGCTTATCAAAAAAGCTATAGGAGTGGAGAAAGGTTCTGGCACTCCTAACAAACAAACTGTGGGTACAATAACCAAAGCCCAGCTCAAAGAAGTAGCGGAGAAAAAGATGAGCGATCTGAACACGAAAGACGTAGAAAGCGCAATGAAGATTGTCGAAGGGACAGCCAAAAGTCTAGGCATAAAAGTAGTGTAGAAGACTTCCCCCCGCCGCAAGGCGGGGGGTTTTATTTTGTCTAAATTTGCTTCTCACTCCCGCTTTTTGTATAATGGCAACGTATGAAACTTCGGATCCAACGGCTAAACTTGGATGCAAAAATACCAATTTCACCCTATAAAGGAAACGCGGGGATGGACGTGTTCTCCGTTGAAGAGGTTGATATCCCAGCCGGTGAAAAAATTGCCGTGAAAACCGGGCTCAAGTTGGCAATCCCCGAAGGATACGCGGGCTTTGTGTGGGATAAATCCGGCCTCGCGCTCAAGCATCATCTAAAAACCATGGCCGGTGTGATTGATTCCAACTATCGGGGTGAACTTATGATTGTGCTTACCAACCTGGGAAAAGAACCTTATCATGTTGAAAAAGGATCAAAAATCGCGCAGCTTATTATAACCCCTGTGGCCAGCCCGGAAATCGAAGAAGGCATAGTCGCAGACGATACCGAACGGGGGACCGCGGGCTTTGGAAGTTCAGGAACCGTGTAATACATATATTTATGGAAAACAACATTCAAGAGCATATTCCGCGGCCGACTTGGGATGAATACTTTATGATGCTTACCAAGCTTGTGGCGGTCATGGCCACATGTCCAA
Source organism: Candidatus Wildermuthbacteria bacterium RIFCSPHIGHO2_01_FULL_48_27b (assembly GCA_001824915.1). Lineage (GTDB taxonomy): Bacteria > Patescibacteriota > Minisyncoccia > Minisyncoccales > UBA10102 > O2-01-FULL-48-27b. Next base: position 33,813 of record MHTS01000024.1, read on the forward strand.
AGCGCAGAGTCGGAGCGGTTATTGTAAAGAACAAACGCATCCTCACAACAGGATTCAACGGCGCTCCGCCGGGCATGCCCCATTGCACCGAAGTCGGTTGCCTTAGTTTTGAGGGAGAAGGAAGCTCGTGCCGCCGCGTGCTGCACGCGGAACAAAATGCGGTACTGCAGGATTCCCGAAATCTGGAAGGAGCAACGCTCTATACAACATTTCTTCCCTGCGTGGACTGCATGAAAGAAATCGTAACCGCAAAAATCGCGGAGGTTGTATATGAAGAGGAGTACCCGGGCACTAAACCGCGCTATACCTATGCCAAAGAATTCGCTCAAACTACACCGGTACGTCTTCGGAAAATACCGCCGGTCGATATTATGCGCGTCCTCACTAGATATTATTCATAGCATTCGATGAAAATTTATCTCGATTTACTTCAAGATGTTCTGGAAAGCGGGGTGGACAAGCCGAACCGAACCGGTATTGATCAGCGTACCGTGTTCGGACGCCAGATGCGTTTCAATATGGCGGATGGTTTTCCGGCGATTACCACGAAAAAACTCGCGTTCAACGCGGTAAAAGCAGAACTGTTGTGGTTTTTGAGTGGAAGCTCCGACGTAAAAGATCTTCAAAAACTCGGTTGTCATATTTGGGATGCGAACGCGCAAGCCGATTACTGGAAACCAAAAGCCCGTTTTGAAGGCGATCTCGGCCGTGTGTACGGCGTCCAGTGGAGATCATGGAACGCGCCGGGCGGAAAAACAATTGACCAAATAAAAGAGGTGATTGAGAAAATCAAAATCAATCCCAACGACCGACGCCTCCTTGTAAGCGCGTGGAATCCCGGTGAACTCGACCAAATGGCGCTTCCTCCTTGCCATGTATTTTTCCAATTTTTTGTGAGCGAGGGTCAACTTTCCTTGCAAATGTATCAGCGAAGCTGCGATATGTTTTTGGGTGTTCCATTCAATATCGCATCCTACGCGCTCTTACTCCACATGATAGCCCAGGTCACCAATTTAAAGCCCGGCGAGTTTATTCACATTCTTGGTGATACCCATATTTATCACAACCATTTTGACCAGGTAAAAGAACAACTCAAAAGAACTCCATATCCTTTGCCAACACTTTCGCTCAATCCCCAAGTAAAAGATATTGACGAGTTTGGTATGGACGATATCCAACTGCGGAATTACCAGCACCATCCTGCCTTAAAGGCGGAGATGGCAGTATAAACCTATGACAGTATTTCTTATCGCGGCGCTTACGGCAGATGGGTTTATCGCGCGAGGCCCCGCGCATACCCCTATGAGCTGGACGAGCAAGGAAGACAAGCAATTCTTCACCCAGCGCACAAAAGAAGCGAGAGTCGTGGTAATGGGGCTGAATACGTATAAAACCATTGGAAAGCCCCTTTCCGGGCGCCAAAACATCGTTTATGCGCCTGCCTCGCCGGCAGGCGGGCCCTCTGGAACGATCCTTGAGGGAGTCCAAGTTACTCAAGACGACCCAAAAACTCTTATCTTAAAACTTTCAGAAGAAGGGTTTCAGGAGGTAGCAATTTGCGGGGGCGCTACGATTTATACCATGTTTATGGAAGCCGGCGTTGTGGACAAACTGTATCTTACGTTGGAGCCAATACTTTTTGGATCAGGGATTCATTTGTTCAACAAAGAACTTCAGGTTAATCTCAAACTCGAGTCAACAAAAAATCTTTCTGAAACTACAATACTCTTGGAATACAGCGTACTAAAGTAGGTAGTATGGCGCAGTCTCAAACGAAAGCAAAATTTATCGCATTTGAAGGCTTAGATGGATCAGGGCAATCAACCCAAGCGAATCTCTTAAAACGCTTCTTAGAATCACAAGGGGAAACAGCACTTTTGACAAAGGAGCCAACTTTTGATTCTGAAGCCGGGAAAATAATCCGAAAGGTTTTGGACAAACAAGAAACTAGAACCCCCCAAGAGTTTCAAGAGTTATTCGCGCAAGACAGAAAAGCGCATGTGAATTCTGTAATACTCCCTGCGCTCGAAAAGGGAATATGGGTTATAACCGACCGTTATTTTTTTTCTTCCATGGCCTATGGCGCAGCAGCCGGAGTAGACTTAGAATGGATTATTCAGCGAAATAACGAATTTTTACTGCCGGACATTACGTTCTTACTCAACACTCCTCCTGCGGTGTGCATCGAAAGGATCCAAAAACGAGGAGAGCTCCAAACGCTTTTCGAGCGCATAGAACGCCTGAAAAAAGTATGGAGTATATATGAATCTTTGCCAAATAGATTTCATAATATTATTACAATACAGGGAGATCAGCCCATTGAAACTGCTGCCAAAGACATTCGCGAGGCACTTGTTTCACAACTTAATTTACGGTAATATCAGGGCGTCATGAAATATATTCCTACAATCGGATTAGAAATACATGCTGAATTGAAAACCAGCAGCAAGATGTTTTGTTCGTGCAAGAATGATCCCAATGAAAAGCAGCCGAACGTGAACATTTGTCCAATTTGCATGGGGCATCCGGGCACTTTGCCCGTACCGAATGAACAAGCAATTCATATGGTGGTGAAAACCGGTCTGGCCTTACAATGCGAGATAGCTCCGTATTCGAAATTCGACCGGAAAAATTATTTTTACCCCGACCTTCCCAAGGGTTATCAAATAAGTCAGTACGATTTGCCTCTTTGCCAAAAGGGTAAATTGCGAATAGGCCTGTCTGCGCAGACAGGGGAGCGTGATATTCAAATTACCAGAATCCATTTGGAGGAAGATACGGGACGTTCTCAGCATCTCCTCGAACGGCCCGAAGGAACCGATTATTCATTAGTAGATTTTAACCGAGCCGGCGTGCCGCTTATGGAACTTGTTACCGAACCCGACTTGCATAGCGGTCAAGAATCTGTCGCATTTGCCCAAGAGCTGCAAAGGCTATTGCGGTATCTTGGCGTTTCTGACGCGGATATGGAAAAAGGCCAAATGCGCGTGGAAGCGAATATTTCCATCCGGCCTGAAGGCACCGAAACCCTGGGCACGAAAGTTGAAGTCAAAAACTTAAATTCGTTTCGCTCTGTTCAGAACGCCATTGACTTTGAAATACAGCGGCAAACGCAAGTATTGGGCGCGGGTGAAGAAGTAAATCAGGAAACGCGCGGGTGGAATGAAGCAAAAAAGGAAACCTTTACGCAGCGCGAGAAAGAATCGGCGCACGATTACCGCTATTTTCCTGAACCCGATATTCCGCCACTCACCTTTACGCCCGCGTTCATCGAAATGCGGCGCCTTGAAATCCCGGAACTTCCGCAGGCCAAAAACTCGCGCATGCAGCGTGAATATAATCTTGGCGAAAAAGAAGCTGCCTTGCTCGTAAAAGATAGGGGATTGGGTGAATATTTTGAACAAGTGGTAAGCGAACTTGGCTCCCGGCTATCCGAAGAAGAACTCGCGAAACGCGTGAAACTTGCGGGCAATTATATTGTTTCGGATTTGCAGGGCCTCCTTGCGGGCAATTCGGTGGAAGATAAAAACTTCAAGATCACCGCAGAAAACTTCGCGGAATTGATCAACATGATTGCGACAAACAAAATCTCTTCCCCGGCCGCAAAATCTCTGCTTAAAAAAATGTTTGAAACAGGCGGCGATCCATCCCAGCTTTTGGAATCTGAAGGCCTAACTCAAGTCTCAAACCAGGAAGAAATTGAGCGTATTGCCAAGGAAATCATCGAAAAAAATCCCAAAGCTGTGCAAGACTACAAAAACGGCAAGGCAAACGCTTTCCAATTCCTTGTCGGAGAAATGATGGCAAAAACCAGAGGTACGGCCAATCCCGAAACTGTCCGCACAAGCATTCTCAAAATTATTGAAGGTTAAGCTCAACGAGCCGTTTAGCTTCCGCATATGTGGAAATCCAATGGATGCGGGGATCTTTTTTAAACCAAACCATTTGGCGGCGGACAAACGCTTCACTTTCTTTTTGAATGCGCGCAATCATTTCTTGCTTTGTGATTCTTCCCTGAAGAAATTGCGCCACATATCGATATTCCAAGCCGAATTCCTCGAGCCTACGCCATGATACGCCTTGCTTATGGAGTCGTTCTACCTCTTTTACCATTCCTTGTTTGAAGCGTTTGTTCAAACGCTGCTGGATTCGCTTTTTGAGTTCTTCTGGCGAACGCCGAATGCCAAGCATCAAAACATCGAGTGGCGAAGCATTTTTTCGTAGCGGAGGAATCGGCTTTCCCGTCGTTATCACAATCTCCAAAGCTCGCACAAGGCGTCGTTTGTTTTTCTGCTCAATGGTGTTGGCGCGCGCAGGATCGAGCGCTTTGAGCTTTGCGAGAAGTTTCTCAACGCTCAACTGTTCCAGCTCTCTGCGCAGTTTCTGATTTGGTTTTACTTCTGGAATTGCTATCCCGTCAACAACTGAATAAATATAAAAAGGGCTTCCGCCAACCAAAAAGGGAAGTTTATGCCGTCGGCGTATTGCTGCTATCGCCTTAATAGCACGACGCTGATACTGAACTACGGTAAACGTGCGTTTCGGCGAAACTACATCTAAAAGATGATGGGGAATACCCATCATTTCTTTCTGCGTAATTTTGCCGGAGCCGATGTCGAGACCGCGATAGACCTGCCGCGAATCCGCGGAAACCACCTCGCCATGAAAGCGTTTTGCGAGCGCTACGCCCAATTCACTTTTCCCCGAGGCAGTTGGGCCCATTATAGCTATCAAAGACGAAGATTTTGCCATCGTTGAGTATCCTACGAATAACGAATAATCACGAATTTACGAATTCGTATATTCGTACAGATTCGTAATTCGTAGAGTTAATGGATTTCGTCTTTTTTCTCGCGCAAGAAACTTCGCCATTGCTCCAAGAATTCTACGAATATCTGGAAAGGCGCTTCAATAAGAAAATTGAGCACAAGGACAAGCACATTGTACCGGCCTATCTGCCCGGAAAGCCATCGTCCAACCTGAATCATCGGCAAAGAGAAAATATCAAATACGTTGTACAAAAATCCCTCTTTAGTGGTTTCCACCATCAGTTCGCGCGCCTGCTGGCGAATTTTCGTCCCTGCGAAAAGCACGAGCGACATAAACATCAAAAAGATAACCATGGAGAAAGGCGAAAATTCAAGTTTTTGCAAAACCCATATGAGCGCGCCGAAAGAAATGATAAAACTTAAAAGATAAAAGACATAAACTGTGCTCGCCCCAAGTCCGGCTCGTTTGCGCGGCGGGAAAATATTATGCGGTTCTTGACTTCCGCGCACCTGAATAATCTTTACAACCTCCATCATCACGCGCTCGAAGTTGCGCTGCGTGCTTGTCCGCACGGTGGCAACCAAACCAAACAGCACGATAGCAGGAACCACAACACTCAAGCCGATTGCGACATAGTTAAGTTCCGACTGCAAATATCGATCCACCGGGACTTCAATCGCGAGCGCAATCAGTATTTTCGTGATAAATATTGATAGGATACTGTAAAAAGCCGCCCGGCCAATACGCCTCCGCAATCTCGCATGGCGCTTATCATACGCGTGCCGAATTGCGCCTTCCAAACTTGGAGGATCGTTCACGAATTGTTCGAAACGGTCGGTGTCGTCACTTAGTATATCGTGCAAAATAAGATAAGGAGTATCGTATTTCTCCGCGAGCTGGTAAAAACGCTCGCTATACGGGTGGGAAATGATTTTCTCGACATTTTCGCGCAAGGTATCGAGATTCTCCGCAACATACGCAAGAGTTTCCTGCGATGGAGTTTCCCAATCCGGATAAAACTTTTCGAGAATATGGTACGCAATGCTAAAATTATCGAGTTTAAACAATGTCTTCTGCACGGCCACATAAATCTGCAGCCTCTTTTCGCCTTCCGCGAGCGGCCTTTCCAGATCGCGTTTTCGGGCAACCAGATTTATGTTTTTCTCCAAGTCTTCAGTCATTAACTCGATAAGAGCGCGCTCACGCCGCGGCACAGAAAGAGCCTCTTCAATTTCCACCGCGGCTATGGAAAGAATCCAATCGGCAGAATTCCTCCCTCCATTCTTCTGTCTATTTCGCGAATGCTCCGCGATAAATATGTATTTCTCGATAACGGTCTGAATTTCGTCAACCTGCGCGAATGAAATTTTCTTGTTTGGAAAATGCCCTCCGCGCACAAGCTCGGCAAGAAAATTCTCCGCAAAGTCTTCGCTTACCTTATGTATAGCAAGCCGGCGCTTGAGAATACGTTCAATCGCGGTTTTTCGAAGCAAGTGTTCGGCTCTCCAATCCACGATCTCCCGAAGCTTTTCATAAAATAAAGCTACGCGAGCCACGATCTCGTCCACAGAGATTACCTCCTCTTCCTGCCGAACTTGGGCCCTTCCTCTCCACAATTCATATTCTGCGATAAGTTTTCGCACTCCCGGAGAAATTATCATACGCGTATATGAGTTTTTTGAACAAACGCTTCAAGTTTCATTACACCAAGATTGCCTTTGCCGCGCTCACGCACGCTTATTTCATTGTTACTCATTTCTTTTTCTCCAACCACAAGCAAATAGGGTATTTTCATTGTTTCACCTTCCCGAATTCGTTTGCCCAGCGTTTCGTTTTCGACGTTCACTCGAACGCGAAAATCTTTATTGGCGGCGAGAAGTTTTTGCTGAACCTCTTGCGCGTAGCCCGCGAATTTATCCGATACCGGTAAAATCCAAATTTGTTCGGGCGCCAGCCAAAAAGGAAATGCGCCGGCATAATGCTCAATCAGCACGCCCAAAAAGCGTTCAGGCGAACCCACGATAGCGGCATGAATCATGACCGGAGTTTTCTTTTTCCCTTGTTCGTCAACATATTCCAAACCGAAGCGGCCCGGCATATTAAGGTCAAACTGAATAGTGGACAGCTGCCACTCTCTTCCAAGAGAATCTTTTGCCATCAAATCCATTTTGGGACCGTAAAAAGCGGCCTCACCCTGCGCTTCTTTGTATTCTACACCCTTCTTCTTCAAAAGATTTCGCAGTGTGGTTTGAGATTTCCCCCAGGTAACGTCGTCTCCCAGATACTTTTTTTTGTTTTTCTCGTCGCGCAGCGAAAGTCGAATCCAGTACTTCATTGCGTACGTTTTCATTGCTTTTTCCACCGCGCCAAGCACCCGGTTAAACTCATCTTCTATCTGATCTTCTGTGCAGAAAGAGTGGCCGTCGTCTTGCGAGAATGCCCGGAGCCGCGAAAGACCATTCAGTTCTCCCGGTTTTTCGTCGCGGTACAAATTGGCAAAGTCGGCAAAACGCAACGGCAAATCTTTATAGCTGCGCAGTTCTGAAGCATATAGCTGCGTGTGCTGCGGACAGTTCATGGGTTTCAGAAAGTATTCTTCCTCGGTATAGTTGGAACGTACGTGAAACATACTTTCTTTATACTTGTCGTAGTGTCCGGAAATCTTGAAAAGCTCTGCCTTGTTTATTTGGGGAGTGTACACCTCTTGATATCCAATTTCTTTCCGCAGCTCTCGGGAATAATCCTTTATTTTTTGCAAAACCGCCGTTCCTTTCGGCGTATACACAGGGAGCCCGGGACCAATGAGTTCAGAAAACACGAAAAGCCCAAGGTCGCGGCCGAGTTTTCGATGATCGCGTTTTTCGGCTTCTTCTTGCCGCCAAAGGTAATCATCGAGTTCCTGCTTAGTGGCAAACGCCGCCCCATACACGCGGGTGAGCATGGGATTTTTTTCATCACCTCGCCAGTAAGCTCCTGCAACGCTTGTAAGTTTGAAAGCATCAAGCGGCAGTTCGCTCGTATTTTTTACGTGTCCGCCGCGGCACAAATCCAAAAACACATCGCCCATGTGCACCATTCCAACTTTAGTGAGGATGCGTGAAGCTGGAGGCCGCCGGAGCGCAGTTCGGGCCTGCCTCGCGGAGTCAAGGCGGGTTGGCCGTGCGAGTTCCTGAATCAAATCAAGTTTATACGGCTGTTTTAGTTTCTTGTAGTGCAGCGATGCCTTAGGCGCTGGCCACAGTTCCTTTTTGAAAGCCAAATTCTGCTTCACGATATTCCTCATTTCCTCCTCGATTTTGGGCAAATCCGCCTCGGTAATTTTGAGTTTTCCAAAATCATAATAAAACCCGTTTTCAATCACGGGCCCAATTCCCAATTCCACCTTGGGATAGAGCTTTTTTACGGCCGCCGCGAGCACATGCGCGAACGAATGCCTTATATTTTCAATCGGTGAATCTGCCATATCGAATTACTCCACACTACCACAAAAAAGCTGCAAAAACCAGTAGGGGAGTGAAAGTAAGGTTTAACCTTACCCAAAGAAAAACCGCTCGTGTTGCACTTACTTGTTGAACCCACCAGACAAAAAACTTGACAAATTACACAATAATAGGTAAAATTCACTCCGTTGCGGTGCATTACTACTAGAGCCGGAGGAAAAATGAAGGCAAAATTCTACCAACTCCAGTCCAAACTTGGGCTTGTGAAGTTCCTTGAGATGGGTGCTGGAGAACAAGATGCAGAGACTACTACCGGTAAAACTGATGCTCTTCTCGCCGGAGCCTGCTACCCTCCCCTCGATCTTACTAGCATAGGATTGGGGAAGGTATACGAGTACATGTTCCGAGGCTATGGGGAAGGCGTCGCGGGCTTACTCCTACGAATTGCCGATGCTCTCAACCAAAAAGAGGTTCGTCGCCACGAGATCTGGACAGTAGATCAAACAAAGGACCCTCCCCTGCTTATTGGCGTAACTTTCACACTGTCGCCGCACGAGGTGTTATTCATAGTTTTAGACGAAATCAATGCTCTTGCTAGTTAACGAGGGGACACAAGAACAACAGGGGCAGGCGACGAGAAGTCCAAACCTTCTTTCGCCTGCCCACTCTTATTGAGTTCATCAACAAATTGATGGGTTCAACAGGAGTTCCAGTACTTTTAAATATACATCCGCCGCTTCATAGCGGCGAAACGGACATTACTCCAGAAACGCTTAAAACAATTGATTGAAGGAAGTGGAAACAAGTGGTAGTGTTCGTATCACTGCTATGAAGCAGGGGAGCGCGGCTTCGGTCGCACCTCTGCTGCTTCTATCAAAGTTCACAAAAGTAAACAAAAGCAACTACTACGAAATATTGCATATGCGGAAATTCGTAGTGCTGTAGTACGCATTATGGTAGTGAGGCAATAAAGCTTTTATGGATTTTGATAGAAACAAAACCTGACAGTTGCTGTCGGGTTTTGTTTTAGGAGGCGACAATTTCCTCGACTTCTTCGGCGAGGAATTTTTTTTCGCCGTCTCGGCTGTCGAGACGCCCGGTTATAAACACCATCTTATTCTCTTGCAGGGCGGTCGGATAGCGCTCAATCACCGAAGGGAACACCACGACTTCGATACGGTCGGTTAAATCCTCCAGATTTACAAAAAGCATGGGCTTCCCAGTCTTGGTAATAATTCTTTTTACCGAAGAAATAATACCTCCGATGCGCAAACGCTCGCGTTGCCGGCTAAACTGAAACTTATACCGCGTATTTTGAATCTCCTGCACTGCCTCTTGCAGCGAGTGGATCGCCAACGCCCTGCTCTCCAAAATGTTTTTGATCGCTTTCAAAGGATGAGAAGTAACATATAATCCCAGCAGTTCCTTTTCCCAAAGCAAAAGCTCTGACTCTTTTGCGGGTTCTGTGGCTTCCAGCACGAGTGAAGAATGATTCTGTTCTGCCGGCTGGCTGTCGAACAAACCTTTTTGCCCATTGGCTTTTGTTTTCTGATTTTCACGCGCAACAGTGAGCAATCGCTCCATGTTTTTTAGGAGCTGATTGCGCTCGCCGAACTGATCGAATACGCCGGCTTTTACCATGCTTTCCATTGATTTCTTGTTCAAATCTTTTGTTGCCACGCGCGTTACAAAATTTTGAATCGCCAGATAAGGGCCGTTCCCTTTGCGTTCTTGAATAATGGACGCCACAATCCCTTCGCCCACGTTTTTGATGGCCAATAGCCCAAAGCGAATCTGATTTTTGGCCGGCACGGCAGAAAAAAAGGCGAAGCTCTCGTTCACGTCGGGAGGCAGCACTTCAATGCCCATTTTTCTCGTTTCCTCGATCAAGAACGCGATACGTTCAACATCGTTGCGTTCTGAAGTTAAAAGAGCGGACATATACTCCAAAGGATAATTTGCCTTGAGCCAAGCGGTCTGGTAGGCAATGGTGGCGTAGCACGCCGCATGGCTTCTATTAAAACCATAGCTCGCGAAAGGCTCGATAAAATCAAAAACGCTTTCCGCGATTTTCTTTGAAGTTCCGGCGGCGACTGCTCTTTCAACAAATTTTACTTTTTGCTCCTCCAAGAGCGTCTTTATCTTTTTGCCGATGGCTTTGCGGAGAATATCTGCCTCTCCATAGGAAAATCCGGCAAGTTCTCGCGCCACCTGCAGAATTTGTTCCTGGTACACGGCAATCCCATACGTATTGCGTAAAATGGGTTCTAGCTTTGGATGCAAATACCGAATTTCTTTTTCTCCATGCTTGCGGGCGATGTAGTCGGGAATAAGTTCCATGGGACCCGGCCGATAAAGCGCAACCATCGCGATAATGTCTTCAAACTCGGTTGGCTTCAATTCTTTTAAGTATCTCCGCATACCGCCACTTTCCAATTGAAATACTCCGGTTGTATCGCCCGCCTGCAAAAGCTTATACACTTTTGGATCATTCAAAGGGATAGTATCGATATCAATATTTTTGCCGCGAATGGCGTATATGCGCTTGAGCGTTTCTTCAATAATGCTCAAGTTTTTCAAACCCAGAAAATCCATTTTCAGAAGGCCGATGTCTTCCACGCTGTGCATTTCGTATTGGGTAACTATCGCCTCGTCGTTTTGCGTGGGGTGCTGCAGAGGCACGCGCGTATCCAAGGGTTCCGCGGCAATCACCACGCCGCACGCGTGCGTGGAAGCATGGCGCGCGACGCCCTCGAGTTTTTTGCCCAAATCAATCAGGCGTTTTGCCTTTTCATCTTCCTCATACAGAGTTTTAAATTCGTCTACCTGTTCTAAAGCCTCTGTGAGCGAAGATCCAAAAGGAATCATCTTTGCCGCGCGATCGCAGTATCCATACTCATATTCAAGCGCGCGCCCTACATCGCGTATCACGGCGCGCGAGGCCATCGTTCCAAATGTAATAATTTGCGCCACGCGGTCCCGCCCGTATTTTTGAGCCACGTATTCTATAACTTCGTCACGCCTGGTGTCCGCAAAATCCAAATCAATATCAGGCAGAGAAACGCGCTCTGGGTTCAAAAATCGCTCAAACAAAAGCTTATAGCGAATCGGATCAACGTTTGTAATCTTGAGCAAGTAAGCCACAATGGACCCGGCGGCAGATCCGCGGCCCGGCCCCACCACAATGCGGTTTTGTTTTGCCCAATTCACAAAGTCTTGCACAATTAAAAAGTAGGCGGCAAATCCGGTTTGGCGAATCACATCGAGTTCATATTCCAACCGGTCGACTGCTTCTTTGGAATCTTTATATTGCGGCTTCTCTCGCAATCCCTGATAACAGAGTCCTTTGAGGTATTCGTTTGCCGTCTTTCCTTGAGGGAGCGGGAATTCTGGAAGCAAATTTTTCCCGAGCTCTATTTCGAGGCTGCACGCGTCAACTATTTTTTGGGTATTTTCCAAGGCTTCCGGAATATCTTTGAAAAGTTCTGCCATTTCTTCTGCGCTTTTGAGAGAAAAGTCGTCTCCCTTAAGGCTTAAGCGCTCAGAATCCCCGTTTTTCGCGCCCGTGTTAATGAGCATTAAGATGTCTTGCGCTTCCGCGTCGTCTTTTCGCAGATAATGCGAATCGGCAGTTGCCACCAAAGGAATACCGGTGCGCTTGGAGATTGCGATCAATTCTTTGTTTACTGTTTCTTGTTCTTTGATATTCGGATGATTTTGCAGCTCCAAATAATAATTCCCTTTGCCGAATATATCTTGGTACCGCAGAGCGATTTTCTCCGCTTCAGCAAGTTTGCCTGCCAAAATCGCGCGGGAAACTTTTCCCGCCAAACACGCAGAAAGAGCAATAAGACCATCCGCGTGCTGCGCCAACAACTTTTCATCCACGCGAGGCTTATAGTAGAACCCATCCAAGTGGGCGCGGGTCAAGAGTTTTACGAGATTTTTATATCCTTTTTCGTTTTTGACGAGAAGAATTAAGTGATAAATCGTGTCGTCCACGCCCGGGCGCTTATCTGCCATATTTTCAAACGCCAAATAAATTTCGCATCCCAAAATTGGTTTAATGCCCTTTGCTTTCGCTTTTTTGTAAAACTCCACCGCGCCATATAGATTGCCGTGATCGGTTAGAGCCACTGTGTCCATATTAAGCTCCCGCACCCTATCCAAAAGCTGGTCTATTTTCGGCAGACCATCCAAAAGGGAATAGTGACTATGCACATGGAGATGAGTAAATTGAGAAGACATTTGTCTTATTATTGTATCAAATCAAAAGTAACGATACAACGAAGCACATTTGTAGCTTTTTGCGCTAACATTGACTTCTCTATAATACTGTGTTATAGTGTTGTTGTTCTTTACAACTACATACTGTGAAGAAGGAGGTGCGCCTTGCGCGTAGTTACGTATAATACACAGGCCGGGCTCCCAGGGCGCACGCTCTGGGAGAGTCTGAAGGCGTACCTTTACGTCTTCAAGATTCGGAAATTCGCGCCACGGCCCAGTGTTGGTATGCGGCGCGCCATCCAAATGGTGGGGGAGGATTTCAACGCAGACATCCTTTGTCTGCAAGAAATTCCTGCGCAGTGGATGAAAGCTGTGCAAGACCTGCTGCGCGCATCCGGCTATCGCTACTTCTCGTCGGGTACGACGAAAAGTCGCCTTCGCTGGCATGTGGGCATCCTCATTGCCAGCAAAATCGCCGGCAGGTCGTTCGAAGTACACCTCCCCCAAGAGAACACTCTTCGGGGTGGAGGGGGTTCAGCCGGAATCTCCCTTCTGGGTGTGACCATCATCGGAACACACCTCGGTTGGGGCGGTGCAAAGATCCTAACGCCCCAATTCACCACCTTAGCATCGCTATGCCGAAAGGAGCATGAGCTAGGGCAGAAGGTTCTAATCCTTGGCGACTTCAATCGCACCAATATATCCCTGCTCGGATTGAGAGAACTAAGCCAGCTCACGCATCCGAGCTGGCGTCCAAATGCGCCTTTGGATCACATTCTTGTCGATCCAAGCGCACGAATCAAGCAATGCAATGTATTCCGCGGAGATTCAGACCATCTCGGTCTGTGCGCCGACATTGTATTCTGAGCCGAGCAAGCACCCGTCGCAATCGCTTCGGGTGTTTTTCTTTGGTACAATACCTCAATGCAGAAAATTATCGTCGGAATAGATGAAGCCGGCCGAGGCCCTCTTGCGGGCCCGGTGGTGGCAGCCGCGTTCACGGTCCTAAATCCGAAATTCGAATATCGAAATTCGAAACATGTTTCGGGTTTCGTGCTTGGTGCTTCGAATTTACAACTGCGAGATTCTAAGCTTCTATCGCCAAAACAACGCGAGTTGATTTACGAAGAATTATGCCGGAATCCTGACCTGGAGTGGGGAATAGGGCAGGTTTCAGAAAAACAAATAGACAAGATAAACATTCTGCAAGCAACCCGGCTCGCAATGAAAAGGGCATTCTGGAGCTTGCATCGGAATTTACAAAGAAAACTCTCAAAAAACTCAAATATAATAAAATCAAGCTATAGCAGAAAAATATTATATAAGTATTATGACGAGCTTGTTATTGTTGACGGAAATATACTACTGGATCTACCAGTTGCGCAAAAAGCAGTCGTAAAAGCGGATGCCACCATATTTCCATGCATGGCGGCTTCCATTATTGCCAAAGTTACCCGTGACCATCTTATGCTCAAACTCCACAAAAAATATCCGCTCTACGGTTTTGACCGCCACAAAGGGTACGGGACAACTTTCCACCTCCAAGCCCTTGAAAAATACGGCACCTCACCCATCCATCGTCGTAGCTTTTCTCCAATACGACAACTGACCAATTTCTAACCAAATCCCAATGATCGAATGTTTTAAACATTAAGGCATTTTGGCATTCATTAAAAATTAGTAATTAGACATTAGAAATTCCCACTATTGCAAAAATCGCAGTTTTTGCTATAGTGGGCGATATGGCGGTTCCAAAACAACATCGGTCAAAATCGAGACAAGGGCAGCGAAGAATGCATTTGTTCATCAAGAAACTTACACTGGTCGCCTGTAAAAAGTGCGGCAAGGAAGTTTTGCCGCATACGCTTTGCGAAAACTGCGGCACCTACCGGAGTAGAACATTCCTCGACGTCCTTGCGAAACTCACCAAAAAAGAACGCAAGCAGAAACAAAAAGAATTGACAGCGCAAGAAGAGCATCCGCCAGCTGGCGGACAGTCGAAGGATTTAAGCGCAGAAGAGTTATCTAAGCGGTAAATCATGGCTAGCCGGCACCTTGCGCGTTCCATAGCAATGCAGTCCTTGTACGAATGGGACTTTTACGGCAAGCAAAAGGAATTGGCAGAAACAGTAGAACGCAATATCAAAGAGTTTGGTCCGGGGCTGGAAGAAGGAAATAAAGACTTTGTGCGGCGGCTCGCCTTGGGCGTACGTGAAAACCTGCAGTCGCTCAATTCCATTATTGAAAAGGCGGCGCCCGAATGGCCGCTCGATCAAATAACTCTTGTGGATCGTAATGTATTGCGCCTTGGCCTTTACGAACTTATATACGGCAACAAAGAAGAAGTGCCGCCCAAGGTGGCGATTAACGAAGCAATCGAACTTGCAAAAAACTTCAGCGGCGAATCATCAGGCAAGTTCGTCAATGGAGTGCTGGGCACCGTATTCCGCGAATTAGAAGCAACGCAACAACAAAATGGCTGAACTTTCTCAACTTGAATCAACATTGAAGCTGCCCTTCAAAAATAAAGACTTGCTACAACAAGCGTTCGTTCACCGTTCGTATCTCAACGAAAATCGAGACTTCCATCTTCAACACAATGAAAGGCTCGAGTTTCTGGGAGACGCGGTGCTCGAACTGGTTGTTACCGAATATCTATACTCAAAGTACCCTGATAAGCCGGAGGGGGAACTTACCGCCTGGCGCGCCGCGCTGGTAAACACCAAAATGCTTTCTTCTATTGGCAGAGAACTGAACTTTAGCGATTACTTACTGCTCTCGCACGGGGAGGCGAAAGAAGAAGGCAAGGCAAGAGACTATATTCTGGCAAACACGGTGGAAGCCTTCATTGGCGCCCTATACCTTGACCAAGGCTTGAAAAACTCCGGAAAATTTATTACAACATATATACTGTCCAAACTTGCGGGAGTGCTGGAGGACGAACTATTTTTAGACTCCAAATCTCGCTTTCAGGAGTTAGCACAGGAGAAAGCGGCCATTACCCCCACATACACCGTATTAAAGGAATGGGGGCCTGACCACGCCAAGCATTTCCACATCGGCGTATATCTGGATAAAGAACTGGTGGCAAACGGAGAGGGCTCTTCCAAACAGGAAGCAGAGCAAAATGCAGCAAAAAATGCCCTCGCAGAAAAAAACTGGAAATAGTAAACATTATGCTAACAATTCGTTTATTTCGCGTAGGAAGAAAAAATCAGCCGGCGTTTAAGATTGTCGTCTGCGACAAGCAAAACGCCGCTTCAAGGGGACGCTTCGTGGAGGAAGTGGGTTTTTATGATCCCTTAACTAAGCAGCGCAACCTAAAAGGGGATAGGGTAAAATACTGGTTATCCGTAGGCGCAAAAGCTTCTCCCACGGTTCACAATATGCTTGTAACAGATAAAGTGGTAGAGGGGCCCAAAATAGCCAAACATAAGCTCTCCAAGAAGCCTGCCTCGCCAATCGGCGGGCCTGCCTCGCCGAACGCGAGTCAAGGCGGGCCTGCAGAGCAGGCCACGGAGCAAGCCGTACCCCCGAAAGCCGAGGAAACTCCAGATGCACCTGAAACAACCTTACCAACAGCTCCTGAAAATTCTCCTTCCGAAACTCCGCAGAAAGCTGCCTAACTTACAACTAACTTAGACAGCTTTTTGCTTTTATGGTATAATGCATGCATGTACAACTGGTCAACAAACGAAAAGGCGCTGAAAAAAAACAAGGAACATTATGCCATTTGGAGACTGGAACAAATGGTGAATTTTGGTTTGCATGGGAAAAAGCTAAAGATAAGCGAGCTACGAAAATATTGGGACAAACTGCAAATTGATCCTGTGCGAAGGCAATTTTTGCAACTATTTTTGCATGGAAAACGGAATCCTTAGCCAAATCCAGCTTGCTTTTCTCGGAGAACTTGGTAAACAAGAATTTATCCGAAAGAACTTCTATTTAACTGGCGGCACTGCGCTCGCCGCATTTTATTTAGGCCATCGATATTCAGAAGATCTTGATTTTTTTTCCGAGAAAGAGTTCGATATTTTGCAGATTGACGTGCTTTTAAAAGGTTTTCAAGTAAAATTTGGCATTCTCAATATTGATTTCCAAAACAGCTTTAACCGCAATCTCTTCTTTCTGCACTTGAAAGATGAAATTCTAAAAATCGAATTCACATATTTCCCCTTTACGCGTATCGAAAAGGGAATACAAGAATGGGGGATAGAGATAGATTCGCTTCTTGATATTGCGGTCAATAAACTTTTTTCCGTTTATCAACGCACAAAAGCCCGCGATTATATTGACCTCTATCTTTTGTGCAAAGAAAAGAGCTTTACCATAGGAGAGTTGATGCAAAAAGCACGGCTGAAGTTTGACTGGCATATCGATGCTCTTCAGCTTGGTACCCAGTTTATGAAAGCGAAAGATGCACAGGATTATCCCCGAATGATTCGGGAAATCTCACCCAAAGAGTGGCAGAATTTCTTTGTGGAAGAAGCAAAAAAACTTGGACAGGAGATTATTGAGTAGCACAAATGGTGTTTGAATGTGTGAAGCCTCGCTTCACACATGTCTTCAAAAACCTCCGATGCCCAGTGAACGGAGAGTGGCCTGAACCGAGAGGTTTTCGGTGTTTTGAAGTTTCACGTTTTCTTCGCCAAAACGCTCGCGCAGCGGCGTGAGAAATTCGTCTGCCCACGAGGGAGATAGCACCACAACCTCCGCAAAATCCACGACGACAGAATCTGTTCCTTCCGGAAGCGAATATGCCTGCGCGGCAAGCCAAACCTCGCGCCCCGCAGGCCTTGAAATCAACATTGTGCCGAATTTTTTGAGGAAAATAGTGGTTGTCATAGGGAAGCGTACGCAACACCTTTACCCTCCAGCGCAAGGCGAATTTGGTCAAGCCTTGCCTGAAAAATATCTCGAGTAAGACAATGTTCTTCGCCGCTTAAAATACCCTCTCCCGAGGAATGCTTCACCCATTCAAAAGCTTTCTTCAAAAACCTATGTTCCATAGTTTTATATTAAACCGCGGGAATCATTCTTGCAATAGAAAGAGCGAAAATAAGCTCAAATCTCTCAATTCTTGCCTTATTTCACCCCGAAAACGCCCTAAGTGGCTTGACATTTTTGGGGAAGTATGCTATACTGTAGGCAACAATAAAATACTGGCTTTGCGGGTGGAAGGAGAGAGCCACCGGCAAATAATAAAGATACATACGATTGCACATATCACAATTACCCAATCAGCTCTCCCCAAAAGGAGAGTTGATTGTTTAAAGGAGGAGGAACAGAAGATTCTTCCCCCATACCCTTCAGCCCATCATGCAGCGCATGACGAATTGAAGGGTAACGATAGCACCCAAAACTTGAGAAAGGAGGAGGCCGTGAATACGTACTTCGTCGTCAATGGTCTCGTCTTCACGAAGCGTGAAGACGCCGTGGCCTACAAGCAATCTTGCAAGTAGGTCGCGGGGGATCGGGGCGACGCGGTATATATACATGCGACTCTCTCCGATCCCTTAAGCTCAAGACTATAAGCAAAGCTCGAGGCCGTGAGTTTGAGGGATCGGATAGAATTAGAAGAGTTCAACAGGGGTTAGTACATAAAAATCAAAAACCGTGCTTTCTCTACTTAATTCGTCTTCAGCGATTTGGCCGAGGTATTTGGCTGAATCGTTGGAGACGAGAAGTAGGGTGAGATGCGACTCGTCGAAGATCTCTTCTTGAGTGTCGAAGAACGACAAAGAAAACTCACGAAGAGTGCCAAGAAAGGCAGAAAAAATGTCTACAGGGGTTTTTTTCCTGGTGCTGTGTCTCCTGACCGCCGTGGGGGTTGGCGGGGTTATCGCCATTGTCACGTGGGCGGAACGGCACCCCTCGTTCCGCACCGTGTTCGGCTTCAAGCCAAGCACGAGAGGGTCCAGGCTCCGCACTGCGGAGCAGAAGCGGGTTGAAGGCCAGCTATCGGCACTGGCCATCGATTACGCCGCATGGGATGCGGCCGAGAGGAGGGCCCCGAACTCTCCAAGCGGACAGTTCAAGAGATGGCACGAGCAGGAGAGGCGGCGCCTCGCGAATGTGAGGCGGGCCCTGGAAGCCGCGAAGGCGCGTTTCTGGCGGGCCCACGGGCTCGCCGCGAAGAAGGAGTTCAGTGTATGTAATAAATACACTGACTATCTTCAGAACGCAACCCATCGGTAAAGCATAGAAGGATGCGTCTCACCACGCATTCTAGGCGAGAGAGCAAAGGTTAATCCCTTTCTCTCCCGCCCCCATACTTGAGTCCATGAGTAAGTTCGTGGGCTGAAGAGTGGATAGCTCTTTCAAAACCTTCGGGGTGGCGATGAGTCCTTAGACAAGCTAAAGATTCATTGCCGCTCCGGAGAAAATCTGGAGTGAAGGAGAAAAAAATGCCCGAATGTTTTGAGAAACAGTGGGGGACGTGTGAGGGGGAACTCGTCTATGCAGACGAGTTTCACGCCTTCTTGTGCGAGAAGCACCTGAAGGCGGCGCGCAGGAGGGACTAGGATCCTTCCGCCCGAGGCGGAAAAGGGTCTAAGGCGGGGGAACAAAGGTTAATCCCTTTCTCTCCCGCCCCATACTTAAGCCCATGAGTAAGTTCGTGGGCTGAAGAGTGGATAGCACTTTCAAAATTATAGTCGCTTCATAGCGGCGAAGTGAACATTAGCCAGATACATT
>MHTS01000025.1 GCA_001824915.1 Candidatus Wildermuthbacteria bacterium RIFCSPHIGHO2_01_FULL_48_27b
CAGTATGGGTTTGTGCTCTCATACCCCAAAGACAATCCGTACTACATATTTGAGCCGTGGCACTGGCGGTTCGTGGGAGTGGAATTTGCTACGCTGTTGCATGATCAAAACCGGAATTTTTACGACTTGGACCAAGAGGAAATCAACCAATATCTTTTAGACATATTTGATTAGCGCGTTTCAGTGTGTGTTCTGCCTCTTTCTTTTTCTTCCCCCTAGGGATGATATATTGCGTATCTTGAACGGCCGTTCAAAAGATGTAATCGAGAAAAATCATACGAAAAACAAAATATGAGATTGCCGATTACCGATAAATTCTTATGGGATTTGTATAACGCGATTGATAAGGTTGAACGCGTGTACAGTTCGGTCTCTCCTCCTCGGAGCGTGAGGCAATATGTGTATCGCGACGTGATTCGTTTGCGCAAAGAGTATGAGCGGCGGAAGAATCGGAGGAGCTTTAGTCAGTTTATTCACTATCTTCAAACAAAAGGATATATTAAGATAAAAGCGCTTGGGGGAACGAAAGGGCTTGTTCTTACTCCTAAGGGAGCGGAGAAAGTTTTGAGGGTAAGAAGAAAGATGCTGAAGAGGAAGAAGCGGAAAGATGGAAGATGGATAATGATTGTCTTTGACGTTCCCGAGAAGAAAAGAGTTCTTAGACAAATATTGCGCGCCACACTTGTGGATATGGGATACGAAAAGTTCCAGCAAAGCGTCTGGGTGTGCCCGTATGACGTTTTCGAGGAGACAGAGAAGATTATAAGAGAATATCACTTGATCCCTTTTGTGAAATTATTTTTGATCGAGGAAAGTACACAATCCTGACGGCCGTCAAGATCGCGTAATGATGCGGCAACAAATCGGAGGAGTTTGGATTTGATCGGTTTGTGAAATAGAGAGTTGCTGAGATATGAGGTTTCGTATATAATGGAGGCATATGATAGATACACTCATTCAGGCGGATATTTTTTTCTTCATTACCGCAATTGCGGTGGTTGGCATTACCATTGCGCTTTTGGTAGCGCTCATATATTTTATTCAGATATTGCGTGACGTTCGGTATGTGACCCGCCGTATCCGAGAAGAAAGCGATCGAGTGCTTTCTGACGTGGAGCACTTGCGGGGCTTTATCAAAAAGGAGGGCGAAAAAGTGCTTGACGTGAAAGAATTTTTGGGTGGCGTAATCGGCGCGTTTCTTTCCAAGAGAAAATCTTCGCGGAATAGAAAAGAGAAGGGTAAGGCGAGCTAAATTTCTTTTCTCCTTAGAAGGAGCGCATTGGCCGCAACGATAACCGTGCTGGCCGACATAAGCACAGCCGCCAGCGCCGGTTGAAGCAGAATGCCTTTGAAAGCAAGGATTCCGGCCGCTAAGGGGAGCGCGAGGACATTGTATCCAGTTGCCCAGAAGAGATTCTGAATCATTTTGGAGTACGTCATTCGAGAGAGCCTGATTATTTTTACAATATCCCGAGGATCATTGCGTACCAGAATGATTCCGGCTGATTCTATGGCGACATTTGTGCCAGCTCCGATGGCGATGCCGAGGTCGGCCTGCGCCAACGCCGGCGCGTCGTTAATGCCATCGCCCACCATCGCGACTTTGAGGCCGCGTTTTTGGAGCTCTTTTACTTTTTCTGATTTTTGGTGAGGCAATACCCGCGCAAAATATTCATCAATCCCAAGTTCCTGGCTTACCCATTTGGCTACGTCTTCGGAATCACCCGTGATCATTGAAGTTCGAACACCGAGTTCTTTGAGCGCTTTAATCGCTTCTCGAGATTCCTCGCGGATAATATCGGCAAACGCAGCCGCGCCCACGAGCGTTCGATCTTTTAGAACAAAGATAACGGTTTTACCTTTCTTCCCGGCATCCCGGACTTGAGTAGAAAGTTCGCCGGGGATGTTTATCCTTAAACTTTCAAGAAGCGCCGGTCCGCCCACCATTACCTCTTTTTCGTCAACAAAAGCTTTGACACCCTTACCCTTTAATGCTTCGAATTTCTTGGGTTCTGCAAGCGAGAGCTTGAGTTCTTTTGCCTTTGCGACAACAGCTTTGGCGATTGGATGTTCCGATAGAGCATCAAGGGAAGCGGCTAACTGTATAACTTCTTCTTTGGTATGGCCGCTTGCATTCCATACTTCACCAACACCGAATTCTCCTTTGGTTAGGGTCCCTGTTTTATCAAAAAGCACCGTGTCAATCGTTCGGGCGGCTTCCAGAGCTATCCTTTGCTTTACGAGAAAACCATTTTGTGCCGCTTTTGTTGTGGAAATAGAAGCGACAAGAGGCACGGCAAGCCCCAATGCGTGCGGGCAGGCGATAACAAGCACTGCCACAAGCCTTGCCACCGCAAACCCGACTTCAGCGCCCGATAGAAGCCATGCGGCTAATGTTGCAATGCCGCCCGTAACAGCGACAATTGTTAAGTAGAGAGCCGCTCTGTCAGAAAGTATCTGAAGCCGTGATTTGGAAGCTTGCGCTTCCGCAACCAAGCGCATGACGCCCGCAAGAAACGTTTTCTCTCCGATATTCGCGACACTCATTATAAGCGCCCCGTCGCCATTGATTGTTCCGGCAATTACGGAATCACCTTCTTTCTTTGCAACCGGCTTTGATTCTCCGGTAATCATTGATTCATTCACATCGGATTCTCCTTTTACAATCGTGCCATCGGCTGGAATTTTAGCTCCGGGCCGTACGAGAACCATATCTTGTTCCCGAAGCTCAGAAAGCGGAATCGTCTCTGTTTTCCCATCGCCAGTCTCGCCGCCCGCTTCGCCGCGAGGCGATGGTCTAGGCGGACGGATTACATCGGCCGTATCGGGGAGCAGTTTCGATAACTCTTTCAGCGCGCCTTGCGCTCCCGAAACCGCGCGCATTTCAAGCCAGTGGCCGAGGAGCATAATAGTAACCAAGGTCGTAAGTTCCCAAAACAAAGTTTCCTCATCAGCGAATACCGCATATACACTCCAGAGATATGCGGCTGAAATTGCAATGCCAATAAGAGTCATCATTCCCGGCAGGCGAGCGCGTATTTCTCTCCACGCTCCGGCAAGAAAGACCCACCCCCCGTAGAAAAATACAATGGAACCGAGCACGAGCGGCAAATATTCCGATCCTGTAAAATCGGGAGGAGACCATTTGAAAATTTTCTCGATAACGTCAGCGTAGAGCACAACGGGAATCGTAAGAGCCAAACTTACCCAAAACTTCCTAAAGAACATAGCGGTGCTATGGCCTGCATGCTTGTCCTGAGCCACGCCGAAGGGTTTATCGTGACTTTGCGCTTTGCGCTTTCCGCTTTTCACTAAATTCATTCCGCATTCGGGGCACATACCCGGTTTATCCTGCTGTACTTCAGGATGCATTGGACACGTGTACATTGTTTTTTGCTCTTCCATGTTTATTTACTGGGAAACAGAACTTTGAGAATCATGCTAGTGGCAGCACCCTGCTTTGGGGGAGTCGGGCTGCTCCTTCCTCGTTGTCTTTTTGAATTCTGATCGGCAATTTTCAGAACAGAATTTTTTGCCCTGTGCTTCAGGATAGTTTCTCCCTTCTACCAATTCCATTTTACAGACTGGGCACTTTTTCTTGAAAATACTGAACATGCTTTTATTTTAGGGTTAGTTTCCCTCTTGTTTTAGATATATAAGAGCGCACACAAGAGCGGAGATGCCAATGAGCGTAAGCACTATCGCGTCAGAATAAAGATGCTGCTGCGAAAATCCCAAGACGGTTCCGCTTTCGCCGGCAACCCACGCGCCAACGAGCGCAAGTCCGCCCAAAATTCCAAATGCGCCACCCAGGAAATGCATAGCTGATGATTTTTTCATATTGGAGCGTATAAAAATACTTATATTTTCGACCTTTTCGACAACTTATAAATCTCCAAAATTTCTTTTGTTGATTTTGCTTCCTTGCCGGATTTTATCTGTTCGACGACATGCGTAGAAAGGTGGTTTTCCAAAATGAGATCTTCTACGCTCGAAAGCGCCTGTTTTACCGCAAGCGATTGCCGCAGGATGTCTATACAATATTCGTTTTCCTCCACCATTCGCTGGAGGCCGCGAATCTGTCCCTCGAGAATTTTCAATCGCCGGATTGCTTTTTGTTTCAAGTTTTGCTTCATATATGAAGGCTATCTCCAATATACCCCCAGGGGGTATATAATGTCAAGCCCCTATACACCGCAGCTGCCGCCGCCTTGAAGTTGGACCGGCTGCACCTCTGCAAGAATCCGTTGATACCCCTGCGCGCTTGAATACGAAGCTCCCAAGACTTCTTCGGCGTTTACTTTGTCCCACGCGATACCGCGGTTCGCAAAATATTGCGCAATCGTAAGATAAGTATCCGGAAACCAGTAGGAATTTACGGCGAGGGCCGTTTTCCACATATTTTGCTCATTCACTCCCTGCGAAGCCATAAGCTCCAAAAGTCCGAGCATGGCCATGCCGTGATTGCAGTCCGGGAAATGTGTTGAGTTGCCGCAGCATGGGCGATATATGCCCCGTGACACCTTGTCAACTAAAGCCTGCTGATCCGCAGTCAATTCAAAGAATGAGTGGCGGCTATAGTGATCCATTGGATTACCTTGCGCGAGTGTCCATCCCGCGGTTGAGGCAAATCTTTGCGCTCCGCCATACTTGGGATCTGCCATCTCGCCGGAATCCAAGATAGGGTTTTTGCTGGCGAGGCCCAGCGCCCAAAACAAATTCAGCAAATAGCCGGCGTTATCCTTTGTCATCCTGAACTCGCCGTTATTCTGCCCAAGAAGCAGGTTTTTGTATTCATCGGTGAATGCGCCTCGCTGGGTATATACGGCCGTGAATTTGTCCTCATCAATCGCGCCTGCGGCTGCGAGTTTTGCGCCAAGATCGCCCCAAATAATCGGCAAGACGACTCCGTCCGCGGGCAACACGTTTTCCTCAAGCTCTGTTGAGCTTAGTTTCTCTTCATTTTTCGCAGAGTTTTCGTTTGGTTCGCTGGTATAAATCCAGGCTCCGGCAATGATAATTGCTGAAGCAAAGATGGTTGCCGGAAGCAGACGTGCTTTTTTTGACTCTGTGGCTTTTGTTTCGTTTTCCATATGTAGGTATAGTACAAGTTATTTTTCTTCGCAGCAATCCTCCATCTTTTCTACTATCTCTTCGACTGACCACGAGTTGCCAGATTTTTTCTCGGATGCATAGATTCCAACGGCCTTTAGTCTTCTGATCGTTTCTTTCATGCCCAAAGTCTTGATTTCATTGAGAATGATACGTCGTTGTTCGCATTTCTCGCAATGAGGAATATGAAGCGCTTTGGTGATCTTCGCGATCGCATCCCCAAGTTTTAATTGTCGTTTGGTAGCCATAGGAGTTGTTGGTTAGAAAAGGAATATTAAGAACCCGAGGATTATCATGGCAATACCACTCCATAGGCGCATGTGTTTCGTTTCTGCTTTTTTCCATGTTTTCACTTTCTCAAGAAGCGCGCTGTCGCCGGCTATGAGCAGAATGATGACAAGCGGTAAAATGAAGATCAGGTTATAGAGCAGAAGGTAGCTAACACCCATAAGGTATGTCCCTTGATCATGCAGAAGTCCGACGACCATAAGATAAGGTCCGCCGGTGCACGGGAATTCGCATACTCCCACGAGCACGCCCAGGAGGAATGCTGTCGGGAGAGAAGCTTTGTTCATGAGTTCTGCCATTTTGCGGTGCGCGGCCTGCGGAATACGAAGCTTGATCGGGAATGAAGGGAAGAACTCATTGATAAGGTTTATTCCCCCGAGAGCTATCAGCAGCGATGCTCCTACTTTGGCCATGAAATGCGGGGTGTTAAAGATGTGGAGTGCCTGGAGAAGTCCCAGACCAATGAGAACATACACTACGAAGATGCCAAGAATATAGGCACCGCCGATTTTCAGGATGCCGGATCGCATTTTCCCGATGCTCAAAAGGAAAGCGATAGTTAGCAGAAGAATTGAGAAAGCGCATGGGTTAATGCTGTCGATGAGGGCGGCTATGCCTACCAGAGGAAGAAGCCATTTGCCTTCTCCGCTTAAATTCCACAACGCGGTTGTGCCGATGTTGCCGGTTTTAAGCAGGATTACTGATCCGAACAGCAGAATGCCAATTGTTACGAGAATTGCAAGTTTTTTACCCATATAATTTACGGAGTTACAACGGCCACAAACTGGAGCTCAACCGGCTGCCCCGCATTATTTTCTATTGTAATTGTTCTTTGGATTCGACCAACACCGGCAGGACCGTGCGCCGCCGGATCGAAAACAACGTCAACGCTTATTTCTTCATTCGGGCTGACCGCTTTGTTTATCTTCGGGGTAGCCCCGTGTCCCGGCATGCCATACGGGCCGAATTTTTTCTCTCCCATAAGAAGAGTTGCCGTGGTGCACATGCATGAAGTGTACATCTTAGTGATGGTGACCGCGTCGGCGCCCGTGTTTTTGATTTTGAATTGATGCGTTACCTTTCCCGCGGCCATCGAGATCGTGCCGAAATCGTAATTGTTTGCTTCTTCTACTGTTAACGTCCCATTGCTTAGGACAGATGATGCGTCGCTGTTTTGGGAATTAGGACGTGCTATCCAGACAAGACCGCCAAGGACAAGAACTGCTATGGCGACGAGGAGAATTGTTTTGTTCATGTGTGTGGAGAAAATTTATATACAGAAAATCCCTGTGCTAAGGGACCAGTGGACGCGAGATAAAGCTGTTCGACAAAACAGTTTTATATCAGCGTCCTAAAAAGTAGTCGGGCTATTTTCGAAAAGTGCTAGCCAACGAATGAGTTGGTGCCGAAAAGGCAAATTGCGTGAACTCGACTGCGTAATTTGGTAGTATGCAAATTTAGGCGGGGCTACATGCCTAACTAAAATGCCAAAAGCAATTCCAATGGCAATCAGGGAAAGAATTAAAAGTGAAGCTGTGCTGTAATTGAAAGCGGTAGTTGAGAAATTCTTAATTATGCCAAGGTGGAAAGTGAGATACGCAGCCAAATTGCTTTGTTTAGGGCAATCTTTCCCTTGAACTGCCGCCGCAATACAGTTGCCATCGTGATTTTGCATGTCAGCATGTGTGCCAAAAACACCAAATCCGATAAGACCGATAAAACTAGCAAGCACAAGAGCTGTGAACAGAGATTTCATATGGTATAAAACTAGTATATCCTCTCATGTATTGCCCGTCAAATTCCCGATTGGCGAAATACGCGTGCGTCGCAGGACAAATGGAGGAAATTGCCTTGGCGTAAAAGAGAGAAAGAGATATTATTTAGCTAATAGGCTCATCGGTAAAGTAGATCAGCAATTTTAAGGATGGTTCTAACCAAAATTCAACAATTGCGGCGCGGTATTCTCGCTGTTCAAGAACAGCGCTGGTACGCGATCATGTTTGCTGCCCTCGCCA
>MHTS01000026.1 GCA_001824915.1 Candidatus Wildermuthbacteria bacterium RIFCSPHIGHO2_01_FULL_48_27b
GGCTCCGCCGCCTTTCCGAATTTTCGCGGGGGGATTTTTTCGGAAAAATGCGTTCGGACTAATTCAAGAATACTGCACCACTTTGTGCGGAACACGCACAATATTTTTTTATTTCGGCACCGGAATAGTGAAATATACGGTAGTCCCTTTGCCTTCTTCCGATTCAATCCAAATTTTGCCGCCGTGTTTTTCAATAATGTTTTTGGCGATAAACAACCCGAGACCGCTCCCGGAGGTTTGCATCCGAGCCGCATTTTCTCCGCGGAAAAACTTTGTAAAGACGCGCGGAAGTTGGCGTTTCGGAATCCCGATACCGGTATCGCGCACCGTAACCAAAATTTCTTTTTGAAACGAAATATTCACATCCACTTTCCCCTTCGCAGGGGTGTACTGAATCGCGTTGTCGAGAATGTTCGTGAAAGCCAATGGAAACTTTTCCTTATCGAGAGCAACCATAGGGATCGCCGCGGGCGGTTGCGTCGTGTGGAAGGTCAAAGCGATCCCCTTCTGGTCTGCAAGAATTTTCACGCCGCGCGTTGTCTCTTCGAACAACTGCACAAGTGAAGTTCGCGTAAACGTATAGGCGAATCTCCCTTCTTCAATACGCACTACGTCGAGAAGATCATTCACCAAACTAATCATCCGCTCGTTGGAATCATACCCTTTTTGCAGCAGCTCTTCCTGGCTCTTTTTGAGTTTTCCCATGTCTCCCTCGAGCACAAGACACAACATCCACTTTAAGGCGGAAAGAGGGGTACGAAGCTGATGGGCGGCAATGGAAAGAAATTCAGATTTCATTTGAGAAACCTGTTCATCGCGCTCTCTTCCCTCCTGCAGCCGTTCTGCCATCTCGTTGAATGCCTTGAATAAATCGCCAATTTCGTTATCCGGCCCATTAGGCAAACGAATCTGAAAATTTTGTTCACTCACTCTCTGGATAGAAGAATGAAGTTCCCGGAGGGGCACGATAACAAAGATACGCATTGCGAAAAAGAAGATGCCTCCCACGAGAGCAAGCATGGCGAGCACAATAAACCCTTGCTGGATTGCCACGGATATGGTCGCTTCTCTCACTTCCTCTGGCGGCAACTCTCCGGGAGCAATGCTTAACAAACTATGCTGAAATACCTGTACTGTCACAAATACAAAAATCGTTCCCATCAGCATAAAGAATATGAGCAATCCGAAAAAAAATATCTGCAAAGAAAACCGCATAAAGAAATCTTTGTCTTATTGTAGCATAGCTCTCTTTTTGAAAAAACAGTGCCCTGGCAACAGCTTAGTGCTGCCAGGGCAATTTTGAAGATTACTCGAACCGCAAGACCTCTACGGCTTGAGGGTCCGTGAAGTTAGCCATGTCGGCCGTCACGGCCTTCATTTCCGCCGATTCGAGAACCTCCGACGCAGTCACCCCATCCTTGAGGTCCACGAGAGTAATTTGCTGAAAATCCCCCTTTCCGCGAATGACGCGTAGAGCTTTGACCCACTTGCCGATCTGGGCACCGGCAAGGGGGAGATGCGTCTTGTCATAATATTCTCCATCCACCGCCTTATACTTTACCGCAAATCCTGCCATTTCGGCACCTCCACGTAACAAAATCCCTACTTTACTGGTAGGGTCTATGTGTAGTGTATATAAATAACGAGGCGTTTGTCAAGGTTGCTCCCCTTGTTCTGCCTCAGAGACAATAAGCAGGCGGCGCCGCATAGCAATAAAGATGAATGCGAGGCCCACGAGCAGCGCAAATTCGGTAAAGTAGTTGTGCATTCCCAAACTTGCCCGCAGACTTGGCGTGAAAAGGTCGGAAAATTCAGAAACCATATAGAAGAAAAGGCCGAGCACGAATATTTCCCAGGATTCCGATTCTTCTGCGGGCATCGTCTCACGCTTTCTCCGAATCCAAACAATCAGCGCGATAACAAACGTGCTCAACACGAAAAGAAATACTGCTCCATGAAGTATGACGTTGAGAAGCGGGGCTGGTGCCGGGGTGGGAATCATAGATTTGATGGTTTAGTCAAAGAAGGTTTCGACGCAAATAAACTCCTAAAGATATAATAAAAGATGATGGCAATGCCAATAAATTGCAGAGCTTCAACCAAGAGGTCGAGGTTATAGCTGAAAAACACCGTATTCCCCGTTGCCGTAAGCATATTCTGAATCCAATCAATAAACTTTGATACTCCGGAAAACATAATGCCCAGCAACAAAAGCGGCAAAAAGAAGTTTTTTCTTATCCCATATTGCATAAGCATTATAACAATAATCCCACCGATGATGAAGTGCAAAATGAGGTTAAAGAAATTCGGCAGGGCGCACAAACACGCCATATCAATACCCCATCTCATTCCTGCCGCCAAAACCCACGCGGGGAG
Organism: Candidatus Wildermuthbacteria bacterium RIFCSPHIGHO2_01_FULL_48_27b; assembly: GCA_001824915.1. Lineage (GTDB taxonomy): Bacteria > Patescibacteriota > Minisyncoccia > Minisyncoccales > UBA10102 > O2-01-FULL-48-27b. The sequence goes on from MHTS01000026.1 coordinate 2,377, forward strand.
TTTGTCAATAAAAAAGAAAAGGCTAAGAAACTGTTCCATCCTTTCGCACCAACTTTGTTATTCCTAAAATCAAAAGTCCAACAACAAGAAAGCCGAGGACCGCGGCAATCTCATATCCCTGTTCGTGGTTCGACGAAATAAGATAAACAATTTTCCCCACCGTAGGTCCGTAGTATGGAGGCATACCTGTCCCAAACAACTCTCCCCCTATTTTTCCCGCAGAAATTATCCAGGCCGGTATCACAAAAATAAGGGGCATTACAAGAACGCCGAACGGCAAGGAGAAAATGATCTTTTCAACCAAAGGCCTTTTCGGGAAAAGAAACCCAGCCCACACCAATCCAAGAAGAATCAGGGAGAAAGTCCAAAAAATCATTTGCCCCAGATAAGCAGTTACGCTTCCCTGTTGCACTAATCCGGCCGGGTTTTCCTCGCTACTTAAGAGCAACTGATCGATAAGACCCATTTCTGCTTCCAGCAGATTATACTCCCAATCAAAAACAACGATATAGGCAGTTGCCAATACCCCCATGATAACCATGACAGGGATCAATAAATCTTTCTTCATATGTTATTTCATTATACAGAACAGCAAAAGCCTTTGTCAACTCAAAGAGGGTATTCTCTTTTCAATTTGACAAAATAGTTTCCATTCTACTTGCGAGAAGTTGGAATTGTGAAATATACGGTAGTCCTTTTGCCTTCTTCAGATTCAATCCAAATTTTGCCGCCGTGTTTTTCAATAATGTTTTTGGCGATAAACAACCCAAGGCCGCTTCCGTCGGGCTGCACGCGAATAGCGTTCCCCGCACGGAAAAATTTGGTAAATAAACGCCCTAACTGCTCCCTTGGTATCCCTATCCCCGTATCTTTTACCAATACAAGAATTTCATGATCATGAAGAGTAAGCTCGATATCTACCCGTCCCTTTGGGCTCGTATATCGCACCGCGTTCATAAGGATGTTCGACAATGCCAGCCGAAATTTACTCTCGTCAAGCGCAACCATGGGAAGCCTATGCGATGACTTGTGAAACAAAAGCTGCACCCCTCCTTGATCCGCAATAATTTTTATTTCTCGCACGATATCTTCAATGATTGGCGCGATCGAACCCTCTGCAAACTTATAGTCGAAACGCCCCTCTTCTATGCGTACAACGTCCAAAAGATCATTTACCAAAGCGATCATCCGCTCGTTTGACTTGTACCCCTTTTCCAAAAGTTCCTTTTGCGCTTTTTTCAATGGGCCCGTGTCTCCCTCCAATACCATGTACAACGCCCACTTTAAAGCAGATAGCGGGGTGCGAAGCTGATGGGCGGTAATGGAAAGAAATTCTGACTTTATTCGGGAAATTTGTTCATTTCGCTCCTTTCCCTCTTGCAGCCGTTCTGCCATCTGGTTAAACCCTCGTGCCAACTCTTCAACCTCATCATGCGTATGTACGGTAACTCGTTGACCAAAATCTCCTTTTCCTATCCGTATCGCTGACCGCTGGATCGTCTCAATGGGCCTAACGATGCGTCGTGATACGAACAAGGCGCCCCCCACCGCCAACGCTCCTGCAAGCGCAAAAGCAACAAGCGAAAACCAAAGCACTTCTTTTACATGACGAAACGCGAAAGAAGCATTCTCTTCGGCAATTACATACCATGGAGTTCTTGTAGAACCATCAAATTGCACGACAATAGGGACCCCAAAACCCAGCACATTTTCCCCGAGCTCATTCCGATATTGGTTCGCGGGCATTTCTACGGGAGTCTGCTTGAGGGCCTCCACTATGGGAAGGAAAGAAAAGTCTCGCTGAGCCAGCACCGTAGAAATATCTGGATGCGCCACCACAATTCCGTCTGTGTTGACAATATACGCCCTCCCTCCTCCTTGGGCAATCGTCGTCTCGCTCACCACCCGCTGCATAATCCTTGCATCTACCTCCGCGAGCGTTACACTCTGAAGCTCGTTACTCCTATTGTAAATTCCGGCCCCAATAAGGAACAACGGTCTCCCCTGATCAAAGTACACGTCGCTTACATATGCCGTGCCTTGCCGCGCCGCTTGAAATACCTCGCTGGCAGAGAGATCACGCAGATCGTCTTCTCGTATGGTGCGGTATCGATGTTTTCTTTCTATTTCTTGCCCATCTGCACTTATGAGGGAGAGATCAACGAATGAAACGTTCTTAAACAAAAGCCGCTCCATAACAATGCTCCGCAATACTTCATCCTGTATAAGTTCACCTTGAAGAAGCGCAACTTCCTGCGCGTGAAGAAATTGTGTAGCGAGAAAATGGGCAATTTCTTGAGCCGTGCTATTTGCTATCCGGGACTGTCTTTCAAGGGCAACATTTCTCTGGGTATCGTAAAATCTCAAAACGGAGGGGGACATCGCTGCCCCGAGAGGAAGTATCGCAAACAACAACCCAAACAGTATTAGTTTGGTCCTCAACCGCAGTTGCATTTCATTTGAGAAGAATTATTCAATGATCCGATCTGCCAACTCAAGAATTTCCGGCGGAATGGTAACTCCAATTGCTTCAGCCGTTTTGAGATTAATCACGATAATATACCGGTCGGGAAGTTCCAGAGGAATGTCAGACGCAAGCGTGCCCCCGCGCAATATTTTATCCGCGAAAATGGCAGCCTGCTCTCCTTTCTCAACAAAATCTGCTCCGTACACGAAGAGTCCCACTAATTCTCCGGTTTCGTCATTATGTTCTACGGCAGGAAGCATGTGAGGAATTTTGAGCCGCAAAGCAAGTTGATGCTCAAGCGTTTGCTGATTAGTAAAGAAATGGCCGGGAATATGAAGCCAGGCATCCACTTCTCCTTTCTGAATACTATCGAAGACGCGAGTCACTTCCTCTCTATAACCCGGACCCGGAGGAACATCGGTCGTGTATTCCACTATCTCAAGACCCATCTTTTCTGCCTGTTCCAAGAGGGCTTCATAGTAGCTAATGGACGGCTCGCCCGGCAGCATGAAACCCTGCGCGGCTACTCCAATTTTTTTGATTCCCGGAACTATTCCGGTGAATAATTCAAGAGATTTTTCCACAACGTCGTTGCGTCTCTCTGCCACCCCTGTCAGGTTGGCGCCAGGAGAAGCCCACGTTTCCGCAAAACCAAATTCAATCGGATTGGTAATGTCGGCAAATACGATGGGGACCGGTTTGCCTACAGCTTTGGTCGCTTCTTGTGCCGCTTTCGTATCGCTCCATTCGGCGGCAAAGATAAGATCTATGCCCTCTGTCAAATCGGACTCGTATATACCCCTGACAACTCCGAGCGTTTCCGGGCCCGGCGCAAGGAACCCATGGCGCTTGTAGACGATATCAATACCTTCTTTATAGCCAAGCTCTTCCATTTTCTTCACAAAACCCTCGGTTAATGGCCTCCCCGGAGGAGAATCCCACATCGGGAGAACTACTACAAAAGGCTGTGGCTGTTCTGGAAGCCGGGAAATTCTTCCCAAAAACCACCATGCTCCTAAAAAGAAAATAAAAAGAACCAGAGCGGCACCAACGATATATACAAGATTGCTGGGCGAAGGCCTTTGCGCTGGTTGCATTGTCTGTTCTGCTTGCTCCATATTGTAAAGAATCGAATTAGTTTATGAATAGATCCTGACCTTGATTGTTATTGTTCTATTGTAGCACAGAAAATAGTACTCGTAAAAAACTAGGGCAGGATAGAATACCCCGCCCTTTTTGTTATGGCTTACTGCCAACAATGACCCCATTGGCGGCAGGAGATTGCAGGGGGATCCGCCGAATTCCCCTGAATCCCACTTCCGTAAGCCACTGCTCGTACTCTCCCCAGGTATAGTTGAATCCCATATTTTCGACAATCATATTCATTGCCATCTGGGCTGCTGGCAATGGCCCGGTTTCCTCGTCGTCCATCATCAGCTCGCTGATGATGACGATGCCGCGCGGGGGCAACGCGTCAAAACATGCTCGAAGAATCGCGCGATTCTCCTCGGGGCCCCAGTCATGAAGAATCATGGAGAGAAGGTGCGCATCGAATCCCTTCGGCAGCTCTTTGAAAAAGTCGCCGCCAATGGTTTTAAGGCGCCCGGATAGTCCAGCCTCTGCTATCTTCTCTTGCGCGAATTCCAGGGCAGGAAGAAGGTCAAAAACTACCCCCCGAAGACGAGGGTATTGTTCCAGCACCGCGATGGCGTACGCGCCCGATCCCCCGCCAACATCCAGTAGGCGGCTACACGAGGAAAAATCAAGTGCCTCAGCCAGAGCCCTCCCGGATTGGATGCTCAAAGAGTGCATTCCTTCCAGGAACGTCCGCAACTCCCCAGGGTGGGAATATATGGACTCAAAGTGCCCGGATCCCTCTTTCCATGTCCTCGGGCGGTTTGTTTTAAGCGCCTCGGTCAATCCCATCCAAGCGGGGAACAACCGATCTCTTGCCATGATCACCCAACCGCCAAAATAGTCGGGCTTGCCCCGCACGAGAAATTTTTCTGAAAGAGGCGAATTGTAGTAACGGCCGTCCTCCCGCCTCCCGAGCAAACCAAGAGCTGTGCAAGAGATGAGCAGCGCCCTTGCTGGCCGCTCTTCGATCCCTAGCAAGTCGGAGGCTTCCGGAACATCCACGCCCTTTCCGCCCGAAAGCACGTTAAACAACTCAAGGTCCAGAGCGGCCCCGAGTGCTTGGATGCTTGTGAACCCAAACACCAGTCCCATAAGCGGCCCAACAGTTAGTTTCCTTTCTACCATGTTAGCCATCTTATCCTCCTTAGGTGCTCTATTATATCTTCAACTTTTTCCTACCATACTGCCGATTATTTGTAAAAGAGCCTACCGCCTTCTCTTTAAGGATTTAGTCCAACCTTCCAAATGTCTTGCTGCTACGTCGCGCCCTCCCAACCCAAACGCCAGAGCGACCGCAACCGCAAGGGAACCTAAAATAAGGCCAAAAGCAATACTGATAATCTCGTTTGCCAAACCCATCTGGCGCAATGCCATAGCTCCCGTAAACACAAGAATCGCTATTTTCGCTGCCAAGGCAAACATATGCGTTTTGCCTTTTCTTCCTGTCGTTATCGCGTGCGAAGCTACATTCGCCAAGTAAAGACCTATAGCAAAGATCACGAGTCCCAGAAGAACATGCCCGGAAAACACAATGAATTCGGCTACAAACCCTGCCACCACTTCAAAGCCCAAAAGCCGCATCGCTTCGATAAAAGAAAACAGAAGGATGCCCACCAAAGTAAGGTATCCAACAATTTCAGACGGCTTTCGCGTCCCATGCATCTCCTTTCCCAACCCTAAAAGTTCCAGCACGTTATCAAACCCTATGGAATCCAGCAAGTTAGCGACAAGCCTGCTCACCAAGCGCCCCACGATATAGGCAAACACCATAACGATACCCGCGGCAAACACAGACGGAATGGCGGCAAGAATAATGCCAAGCATATTGCTCGCCGGATCCGTCACCGCGTCCAGCCCGAGCGCGTTCAAGCTTGCTATAAACACCGGAATCAGCACCAACACGTACGCAACAACCCCAAACATTCCCGACAAAGTTTGAGCTCCCAATATATGCGCAATGCCAACTCGATCCGCTAACTGGTCAGCTCCGGAGGCGACCAACAGATTGGTCACGATGCGCTGCATAATGCGTGCCACAAACCATCCCACGAGCAGTAAAAGTCCTGCGGCCAACAGATTGGGGAGAAATGTTACCACCTTGTCGATCATCCCCTGTATCGGTTCCAAAAGCCCGTGAAGCGCTAAAGCGTCCAAAAGCGCAGGGAGAAACAGAAGAAAGATAAACCAGTACACAGCTTCAGAGAGAGTTTGCGCCAGAGGCGCCGCTTTTTCGCGCCGCACTCCTGCCTGCACCTCCAGCTGCTTATCAATCTTTGCCAAACTCAACACGCGCCTTGTAACAAGGCGCGAGGCGCTTGCCAAAACCCAGGCAATCACCAGCACAAAACCAGCTTCGATCAATCGTGGAATATACGAGGAGATTTGGCCCAAAAAGTTATCAAGTGAAGAGGCGACCAGCGAAAGCCCAAGTGTCTCAAAAAACGCGACCAGCGCGAACAGCAGAATAAAATAGAAGACGATCTTCGCGACCCACCGTTCTACCGCGATGCCCTCTGCCTTGCTTCCCATAAGCCAGGAGGCGATGCGTTCGTCTAAAGTAGTGCGCCTAAGGGCTCCGCGCACGATCCCTGCTACAAGTAATGCGACAATCCATCCTAAAAGCAAAATCGCCAGCGCGCCCACTAAGGTTGGCAAATAGAATCCAAACTCTAATGCGAATTCATTCAAAAAATCCAAATTATTCATTATGTTTTATAAATTTTTTAATAGTAAAATATTTCAGCGCGACTGATCGTGAAATACTCCATTTTTATTATACAGTATGCAAAAGAATTACAGAAGGGTTTTTTCCACAGCGAAGAGATTAGAGAGCAAGCATGCTATGGTAAGAGGTCCAACGCCGCCCGGCACCGGCGTAATCGCCCTCACTTTTTCAACCGCCGAGTTAAAATCCACGTCGCCCGTGGTAGTCCCGCGATCCAACGAAGTACCAGCGTCAACCACCACAACCTCCTTTTTAAGCATTGAGCTTTTAATGAGTTTGGGCTTCCCCACGCCGGAAATAAGAATATCCGCCTGACGGGTAAAAGCGGCGAGTGATTTTGTTTTCTCGTTCACGGAAGTAAATGTTGCCTTGTTCATTACGAGAGAAAGTATCGCGGGAAGGCCAACTAATCTTCCGGCTCCCACAACTACAATATGTTTTCCTTGCCACGCGATATTGTAATACTCGAGCAGAAGCATGATCGCATGCGCGGTGGGAGGAAGAATAGGCAGCTTCCCAAGCGCAAAAAGACCAAACGCGCGCGAAGAAAGCACGTCCACGTCTTTTTCTAATGGAATGGCATCCAGGATCTCCTGCGTATTGAACTTTACGGGAAGGGGCAATTGGACAACAATGCCGGAAACCCGCGAAGACTTACCCGCCTCTTGGACCGCTTCCCTGACTTTCTTCTGCGACGTACCCTTGGGAAAAGAAACCAATTCAAATTGAACGCCGACGCGTTCTGCGGCCTTTCCCTTCTCTGCGATGTATTGTGCAGAAACTGCGCTCTCTCCAACCTGAAACACTGCAAGCTTCAGCCTGCGTTTGGACTTCTGCTTGGCCAATTCCTCCAAGACCTCTTCTGCGATTTTGTCTCCGTACAGTAACTTTGCCATGACTCAAGGAATAGGAAATTGTTTGCAAAACGAGGCGACTTCTTTTTTCACGCGGGAAGCAGATTCCGGAGTGGAGATTACTTCTGAAATCCAAGAGGCTATCTGCTTCATTTCCCGTTCTTTCATTCCGCGTGTTGTCACTGCCGGAGTTCCAAAACGCACACCCGAAGGGTTGAACGGCGTATTAGGATCAAACGGAATGGTGTTGCGGTTTGTTACGATGCCCGCGGATTCTAGCAGCTCTTGCGCCTGCTTCCCTCGAATCTCTTTATTCCGAAGATCCACCAGCATCACGTGGTTATCGGTCCCGCCGGAAACAATTTCAAAATCGTGCGCCTGCAAATGCTTTGCCAGCGCCTGCGCGTTTTTCACGACTTGCGAAGCATACCTGCGAAACGCGGGCGTTACAGCTTCTTTCAGGGCAACGCCCAAAGCGGCAATAGTATGATTGTGAGGTCCACCCTGCAATCCCGGGAAAACCTTTGGAAAAATCTTATCGCGCAACCCTTCTCTGCAAATAATCATGGCTCCTCGGGGTCCGCGCAAGGTTTTATGCGTGGTTGTGGTAACAACATCCGCGTGCGGAAACGGGCTCGGGTGCGCTTTCCCCACTATAAGTCCTGCGATATGCGCGATATCGCACATCAAATACGCGCCGACTTTCTGGGCAATTTTTCCGAATGCCTCAAAATCGATAATCCTTGAATAGGCGCTATACCCGGCAATAATCAACTTTGGCCTTGCCTCAATGGCAAGTTCTCCAATTGCTCCGTAATCTAATCTCTGGGTTCTTTGATCAACCATATAGTGAACAATATGAAAATCAATTCCACTCAAACTTACGGGCGAGCCGTGCGTCAGGTGTCCGCCATGGCTTAGATCGAGAGACAAAATCGTATCTCCTCGGTCGAGCAGCCCGCGATATACCGCATAGTTTGCGGGGCTTCCGGAATATGGCTGCACGTTTACGGCCCAATCCTCTCCAAGCCCGAACGCCTTTTTTGCCCGCTCTTCAACAAGAGTTTCCAGCACATCCACATTCTCCATGCCGCCATAGTATCTTTTGTAAGGCCTGCCTTCTGAATATTTTGCCACAAACAGAGAAGTTAGGGCGGCTCTTACCGCCCGGGATGGATAATTTTCAGAAGCAATCAAATCAATGGTTTGGACCTGCCTTTTTTCTTCTTTTTTAATGAGGTCGAAGATTTCTTTGTCTTGCGCCTGAATAGTTTTCATAGGAAATTATTTTCGCAATATTTCGGGAGGGGTTTTCGTTATATCAATAACCGTAGAGGGGCGCGCTTCTGGCAGTTTTCCTGCGTCCAGCAGCACATCGGGCTGGAATTCTCGCTCCTGGAATTGAGCCAAAACTTCTTTGCTGTCCAAACACGGGGGTTGACCGGAAACATTCGCTGAAGTGCCGGTCAATGGATTTCCGAAATTTTCTAAAATTTCGTTCAGCAGAGGATGTCGCGGAATACGAATTCCAACCTTTCCTTCTTTTTGGAAAAATTCAGGAAGTTTATGCCTGCTTTCTAAAAGTACCGTTACGTTCCCGGGCCAGACATCGCGCAGATATAATTCTTGTTCGGGCGAAATCTCCGCCAACTCTTTTGCCGCCGCAATGTCTTTCACAAACACCGACAACGGTTTCCCCTTTTCTCTTCCTTTTATCTGGAAAATTCTCGCAACAACGTCTCTGTTCGTCGCATCTGCCAATAGCCCATACACCGTATCGGTCGGACACGCCACCACTTTCCCCGCTTTCAACAAAACCTGTATCTCCCTCATCACTTCCTCAATAGTGTCTTTCGCAATGTGGACAATTTTCATTTATTTTATAACATTTTCTGGCTTCGCGTAGTATGCAGTATGGTCTGGAAGATCTTTAAACACATGCGTGCCAGGTCCCACTACGCAATTGGCCCCAATGAGCACGCCGGGCATGATGCCCGAATGAATCCCAAACGCAGAATTATCGCCCACAATTACCCCAAGTTTGGGAAGACCGTATATCGGCTTTTTGTCGAAACGAAGATTCCCCGTAATAAATCCTGCTCCAAACCTGCAGTTTTTCCCGATGATGGAATCACCCAAATATCCTGAGTGGAATGTTGTCCCCTCTTGCACAATAGAATGCTTTATTTCCATGAAAACTCCTGTTTTACAATTCGCCTCCAAATTCACCGGCCCGCGCAGCACATTATGATGTCCAATCACGCAGTTCTCTCCAATATATACCGGACCATCAATCACGACATTTTTGCCGATTTTCGCGCTGGGAGAAATAGCAGGTTTCTGCAACTCGAACAAAACATCCATGATGCTAAATAGATCCCACGGATATTTAAGAGTCAACCCCTTGCCTTCGCTCATAAGAAGGCTAACTTTTTTATCTTTCAAGTATATGTTCGTTGCATCCACCAAGTCTGCTTCGTGATGTTTGGAAAGTTTTTCGTAATACTCAAAAAAGTCTGGGGCTAAAAGCCGAGCTCCAGCGAACGCAATGTTTGATGGCTCTTTGCCCTGATCCGGATTCTCAACTATTTCGGCTACTTTCTCTCCATCGAAACGGAAAACCCCATATTCGGAAGGGTTTCCCGCTGCAGTCCCCACAAGCACTGCGTCGGCATTATCCTTTTTTTGCTTTTCGATTATTTGTTTTACTAATTCTTTGGAGCCAGCTTTGTTGCCCCACAAGAGAACAAACCGCTCTTTAATAAAATCCTTTGCTTGCCACAAGGCGTTTCCCGTACCCAGCGGCTCTTCTTGCACAAGATAGTTAATCTTCATCCCATCCGCCAGCTGGCGGACATTTTCTTTAGCGAGCATTCCCCGCATTGAAGAGTTTTTGCCCACCACAATTGCTACGTCTCGGATGTCGTTTTCTGCAAGTCCCTTCAAAGCCCAGTAAACCAAAGGCTTTCCCAGAAGTTTAAATTGGGATTTGTGAATGCCGTTGTTCAACGGCCAAAATCGCTTGGATTCGCCCGCGGCAATGATAACAGCCTGCATGCCTTGATAATAGCCAAATTACTCCAAAAAGCAAGCTAGAGCTTGCAAATAATCCGAGCTAAAGCATCTGAATTGTGGCGAATAAGCCCCACCGGCCGCAACACATCCTCTTCAATCACCTTCAATCCATTCTCTTTCAGCCTTTTTTTATCGTACTCCACGAAATGCGCGTGCGCCTCCTCGTATTTTTGAATTCGTTCGGGCGCCGGCCTCTTCGTATTTACGATAATATGGGTAAGCGCTCCTTTCCCAAGATATTTCTCTAGCGCTTCCACAAAGTTTTCCGCGGAAAAACCGTTGGTTTCGCCAAACTTGGTCATCAGATTGCACACGAATACTTTTTTTGCTCGGCTTTCGCGCACAGCCTCTCCAATGCCTTCTATCAAAAAATTCGGCATAATGCTTGTGTACAAATCCCCGGGACCAATCACGACAACATCTGCCCCCTTGATAGCTTCAATAGCTTTGGGATTTGCCCTACACCTAAGATCAAGCCGTACTTTTTTAATCTTTAAATTTCCATCGTGCTTAGGAATATCGATATTTGTTTCTCCCCGGATAACTTCGCCGTTTTCAAGCTCCGCGACCAATGTGCAGTTATCAAGCGTGGAGGGAATCACTCTGCCCTGAATGTTTAAAATGCGGCCTGCCTCCTCGATTGCTTTTTCAAAACTTCCAAGCTGTTTGGCAAGCGCCGTTAAAAACAGATTGCCGAAGCTGTGTCCACTAAGTCCACCTTCTGCAAAACGAAACTGAAACAAATTGGATATAGCTTGCGGCGCGTGGGAGAGAGCCACTAACGCGGGGCGCACTGAACCAGGCGGCAACACGCCAAATTCTTCCCGGAGAACCTTGGTAGATCCGCCGTCGTCTGCCATGGAAACAATCGCGGTTAAATTCACCGGATATTTTTTCAGCCCCACAAGAGCCGTATACGTTCCCGTTCCTCCTCCAATAACAACAATATTTTTCGTTTGGCTCATACCTATTCAACCGTGACGGATTTGGCGAGGTTGCGAGGCTTATCCGGATCATGGCCGCGCAGAACTGCCATATAATAGGCAAACAATTGCAAAGGAATCACGGAAATCAAAGGCATCAATGGCTCCGGCACCCGCGGGATATACAGCACATCATCTGCGATTTTCGCAATCTCCTTATCCCCTTCTGTTGCCACTGCGATAATTGGTCCTTTACGCGCTTTCACTTCCTGAATGTTGGAAATCATTTTTTCATAGACGCTGTCTTTGGGGCAAAGCGCGAGTGTGGGGATCCGTTCATCTATTAGCGCTATGGGACCGTGCTTTAGCTCGCCGCCGGAAAATCCTTCCGCGTGCACATATGAAATTTCCTTGAGCTTGAGAGCCCCTTCCAAAGCAATAGGATACTGATACTTCCTTCCTATATATAGCATGCTATCTACTTTCGCGTATTTTTCAGCAAGCTGCTGCACGGACTTCGTATCTTGCAGGAAGCGTTCTGCCGTTTCCGGAATTTTCTTCAGCTCCTCGGTAAGTTCAGGCAGCAGAGTTCCTTTTTGATTCGCAAAAAACACGGCCAAAAGCGCAAGAAGCGTCAGCTGCGACGTGAATACTTTCGTAGAGGCAACGCCGATTTCAGGCCCCACATGATTATACAATCCGGCGTGCACTTCGCGCGCGACCGAAGAGCCAACCACATTGATAATGCCGAGAGTCAATCCGCCCTGCCGCTTCACCTCCTTAAGCGCGCCCAGCGTGTCTGCTGTTTCTCCTGACTGGGAGATAAAAATATACGCCGTTTTGTCGTCAATAATCGGGCTGCGGTAGCGAAATTCCGAGGCCGTATCCGTATCCGCCGGCACTTTAGCATACCCGGAAATCAAATACTCGCCCACGAGCCCCGCGAGATACGCAGTTCCCATACCGATGATGTGTACGCGCTCAATCGCATTGAGACGCTTTGCAACCTGTTCTAATCCCCCCAATTTCACCTCCCCAACTCTCTCTCCGAAGCGGCCGCGCAGCGTATCCGCAATGCCTTCCGGCTGTTCCATAATTTCTTTGAGCATAAAATGCTCGTATCCTCCTTTTTGCGCGTCTTCAATTTTCCAATCAATCACATCTACCGTCTTTTTCACATGATTGCCATCGATATCCTGCACGGCGTAACCGTCTTTTTTGATCACTGCCATTTCACCATCGGCCAGATATACTACTTCTTTGGTGATCCCCACTACAGCCGAAGGATCGGAGGCTACGATATATTCCCCCTTTCCTACCCCAATAAGGAGAGGAGCGGAATTTCGAACAGCTATCAATTGTTCAGGGTCGTCTTTTGCGATAATAACCAGCGCAAAAGCGCCCTTCAATAACGGAACAACTTCCCGCACGGCCTTTGCGAGATCGCCCCTGAACGCATGCTCGATTAAATGCGGGATAACCTCGGTGTCTGTCTCTGAAACGAATGTATGCCCCTGCTCAATAAGTTTCTCTTTGAGCTGCTGGTAATTCTCAATAATGCCGTTGTGCGCCACCCAGATATTCCCCTTGCAATCAGCGTGCGGATGGCAGTTTTGTTCGGTTACACCTCCGTGTGTCGCCCAGCGGGTATAGAAAAGGGAGGGCGAAGCCTTTATATCTATGCCTTTTACCCTTTTCTCAAGATTCTCAATCTTTCCTACTGCTTTTACGCAAAGTATCTCCTTTTGCCCGGGATCGTACGCGGCCATGCCCGCAGAATCATATCCGCGGTACTCGAGTCGCTTTAGCGCTTCAAGCCCCTCGTGTATATCCTTTGGTTTCCCAATATAACCTACAATTCCGCACATAAAAACTATATTACCACATTTACCAGTCTGCCGGGCACAAAGATGATTTTTTTTGGCTCTTTTCCCGCAAGGTAGTTTTGCACTTTTTCGTTTTGCAGAATCAATCGTTTTGTTTCTGACTCCCCAAGTGCAGCATCTACTTCAATAACATCGCGAACCTTGCCGTTTACCTGTAAAACCAGTTTTACGCGCTCCTGCTGTATTTTCTTTGCGTCATATTTCGGCCACGGCTGATCATGCACACTTCCCGCGTTCCCCAGTCGCTGCCATAATTCTTCTGTAATATACGGGGCAAAAGGCGCCAGCATAATGAGGAGATTTTTTATATCTTCTTTCTGAACTTTCTCGAAAGTTTGCATCTCGTTGGAAAATTCCATGAGCGCCGCGATTGCCGTATTGTAATGCAAATTCTCCAGATCTTCCGTAACTTTCTTTATTGTCCTATGCCGCAGTGTTTCTAATTTTTGATTTTGTCCGCCAGCTGGCGGATTGAGCTTTGGCTTTTGAGCTTGGACCCAGATTCTGTTCAAAAATCTATAGACGCCGATGATTCCCTTATCTGACCAATCGCCACCTTCAGAAAACGGCCCGAGAAACATTAAATACGTCCGAACCGTATCAGCGCCAAATTTTTCAATAAACTCGTCGGGGTTTACCACGTTCCCCTTGGATTTTGACATTTTCTTGCCTTCTTTGATGAGCAGGCCATGCGCGCGAAACTTCGCGAATGGTTCTTCGAACTCAATATGGCCCATGTCCTTCAGCGCCATTGTGACAAACCGAGAATAGAGTAAATGCAAAGCAGCGTGCTCC
>MHTS01000027.1 GCA_001824915.1 Candidatus Wildermuthbacteria bacterium RIFCSPHIGHO2_01_FULL_48_27b
TACGGCGCGCGCAGTCCCGATTTTCTCTTCCTCCTGCAGCTGGTATGTAATTTTTAAGCCATACTTTGAGCCATCGCCTAAAGTTTTTTGTACTTCTTTCCCGCCCTTATGCAGCAAGAGAACAATCTCTTTTATGCCGTGCGCTCGCAAAAGCTCCAAGCCATGTTCAATTACCGGCTTGCCCTCGAATGAAGTAGTGCAAGCAAAATCTTTATGCCCCGCGATAATAAGGGCTTTTTGTACATTGGCGCCGAGCGCTTGGTTCAAAAAATACTCGATAGCGTGCGAACGGTTCCGAATAGTCTTCCCGTCTATAGCGCGGTCAAGTCTTTTTAAGATGTCTTTTTTGAGGGTTATGGCAATTTTACTGCGCTGCATGGGGGAATTCTCAAATTATCATACTTTATCATACTTTTTCCAAAACTCTTGTCAACCCCCCCTTTATTCTTGACTAGTTATCCACAGATGATATTATGAAAAGCAATCTCCGGGAGCCTATCCCGGACCCTATGAAACAAACAAAATCTCCTTCTGAACCTCAAGACGACTTACGCAATAAACATCTCCTTGTCGTAAACTCCGGATACCGAAGAAAAGAATTTATCCTCAAGCGTATCCAAGAACTTGGATGCACCATTATTCTCTTAAACAAAGAGAGGAATTGGGCGCAAAAATATGTAGATTCTTTTATTCTCGCGGACACAAACAATCATTCAGAGAGCCTCGAAGCTGTAAAAAAATACGCCGAACACAGCCCTATTGATGGCGTTATTACTTTTTGGGAAGATGACGTGCTGCTCTGCGCCAAAATCGTGGATATGCTTGGCCTCCCCGGCATCCCCTACCGAGTAGCGAGAGTAGCAAGAAATAAATATCTGTTCCGAGATTTCTGCAAAGAGGCCGGACTCCCAACGCCTCAACACCGTACTATTTCATCGCAGGACGATGTTGATTTCGTGATAGAGCACTTTAACTTTCCGGTTATAGCTAAACCAGTATACGGTTCAAGTTCAGCTTTAGTGGTGAAGATAGAGAAGAAACGAGATCTCCAAAAAATCATCCAATACATTTCAGAGAACATTTCAGAAAAAATGGAATCTGCTTTGATGGCAGGATCTCAAATCTTTGTAGAAGAATATTTAGATGGGCAAGAGGTGGACATTGATATGCTTGTTCAGAATGGCAAGGTAAAATTTCACTCCATTACTGATAACGAGCCGACCGACGAGCCATTCTTCATTGAAGTCGGAGACTCCATACCCTCAAGTCTCTTGGAAGAAAGCCAGCAAAAGCTATTCGAAATGGCATCGGAAACGCTTGAAAAACTTGGGATTCAGCAGGGATGCATACACTTTGAAGCAAAGTGGACCAAGAGAGGCCCATTCCCCATTGAGGTAAACCTTCGCATGGGCGGAGACTATGTGCACTCTTTGGTGAAAGGATGTTGGGGTGTGGATCTTGTGGAATGCGCGGCAAAAATCGCTCTGGGCTTGTATATTAAGCCAGAAAAACCCACTCAACCCTTACAGTACCTTAAGGGGCAGTGTTTTCTTTCCGATTATTCCGGCGTTCTTGTCGAATTAGACGTCGACGAAGAACTCTACAAAAAACAGTATTTCGAACAGTTCTACTTTTTGAAAGAAGTGGGAGACCCGGTACTTGTACCTCCCGAAGGATATGAATACTTAGGATGGGTAGTCGTGAAAGGAGAAAGCCCTGTAGTCGTGCAAAATAACTTGGAGGAAGCTCTTGAGTATGTGCGCTATACCGTAGCAAAATATCATCCTACCTCTTCGGTAGGGAAAACAATCAGAAAAACTCCTCTTTCTCTGGCCTCTTTCGCCAGAGAACAAATCAAAGCATCTGCCACTGTGGAACGCGTAAAAGCACTCAAAAAGGAAGGGTTGCGAGTAGGAGTATTATGCAACATCTATACCAAAGAAACTTCACAGAACCCCGGTGAAGAAGAGGCGGAAGAAGACACCACAACCTCTGCTCTTCAAATTAAAGCGGCACTCGAAAAAAGGGGTCACAGTGTGCAGCTTTTCGATATGAATCAATTGCTTCCCACCATAAACCGCCTCGCAAAAAGAGACGTAGATATCGTGTTTAACGCCTGCGAGCGCATAAACAATTCGAGTCTTCTTAAACCTCACGCTTCAGCGATACTGGATATTCTCAATATACCCTACACAGGGTCTAACCCTGTTGCGAGAGCGAACAGCATGGACAAAATTATCACCAAAAAAATCCTGCAGTACCACGGCATTCCAACCCCTAAATTTGATTATCTTTTTTCTATAGACGACAAAATAAATTCTGAATTGGAATATCCGCTTATCGTAAAACCGGCAAACACCGATGACAGCATCGGAATTACCCAAAAATCAGTGGTAACCAACGAACGCCAGCTTTTTGCACAAGTAAAAGAGATTATCACCATGTTCAAGAGACCCGTGCTCGTAGAGGAATATATCACAGGTTCGGAGCTCGACATAGGAGTTATTGGGAATCGCGGCAACATCCGCGTGCTCCCTATTGAGCGAACTCTTTTCGATAAAGTCCCGAACGGAAAATGGGGAATCTACTCCTACGACGACAAATGGGGTAAAACCGATATTCACAAATACTTTACCGTGGAATCTCCGGCGCGCATCCCAAAAAAACGAATGCAGC
Organism: Candidatus Wildermuthbacteria bacterium RIFCSPHIGHO2_01_FULL_48_27b; assembly: GCA_001824915.1. Taxonomy (GTDB): domain Bacteria; phylum Patescibacteriota; class Minisyncoccia; order Minisyncoccales; family UBA10102; genus O2-01-FULL-48-27b. Next base: position 2,677 of record MHTS01000027.1, read on the forward strand.
TTGCTTCGGAAATAGCGATTGACGTATTCAATGCCTTGGGCTGCCACGACTACGCAAGGGTTGAAATGCGTATGGATGAAGATGGAAATATCTACGTTATCGAGCTGAACGCACACCCCACCCTTGAAGAAGGAAGTTACTTTGGAAGGGTAGGGAAAAAGCTGGATCTCTCATTTAGCGATATTCTGCAGGAAATTATAGAAGCTGCCGCGGAACGCTATGCCAACAAACCGCCTTTCTATCACTTGCAAGGCAATATAGAAGTGCCCGTAGATATTATTCCTCCTCCGGTAAAGGAAGTGCAAAAAGCGCCTGTGCGTTCTCTGTAGTTATTCTCGCCACCTCCTCAAGACTTACGTTTTTGATGCGCGCGATTTCTTCTGCCACATATCGCACGAACGAAGGTTCGTTTCTTTCTTGTCCCGCCGCAGGCGGGACAAGATATGGGGAATCTGTTTCCAGAACAATGCGTTCAAGCGGAATAGATGCAATAACTTCTTTTGGATCCGGCAAAGCCGGCACATCTTTGAAAATCAACCCATTAAATCCTATATATAACCCGAGTTCAATAAACTTCTGCGCCTGCTCCGCAATGCCTGTATAGCTATGAACCACCCCCCGCAAGTGGTTAGTAGTTAGTAGTTCAAGCAAGTCTTCGTGCGCTTTCCGGCAATGAAGAATAACAGGCAGGCCGAATTCACCTGCCAAATCCATTTGTTTTTGTAAAACTTCTTTTTGCTTCTCTTTAATCTTTTCTCTTTTCACTTTGCTCTTTGGAAAGTAATAATAGTCCAACCCAACCTCCCCTATCGCCACCACTTTCCCTTTTAAAGAACCAGAAATAAGTTCCTTATACGCCTCGTAATCGAATTCTTCCGCTCTCGTTTCAAAACTTTCCCACGGCTGCATTGCGCCAGCATCCTCTGATTGAGTTTCCAGCACATCAACCTTTCTTTGCTCTCCAATATGGATTGGGTGCAGACCAATGGCAGCGTATACCCCGTGTTCGTACTGTTCGGCAATCCTCACGGCACGGGCAGAAGTAGAATATTGAGACCCGGGCATAATAACCTGGATATCATTCTCTAGCGCCCGCCTCAAAACTTGATCGGCATCCTCCTTGAATGCATTAAAATTTACGTGCCCATGCGTGTCTACAAACATAACGAGTTTATTGTACTTCCGCTATCCAAAAAAAACAAAGACCCGCAATAAGGCGAAGGAAATAGTCAATAGAAAAACTGGGGATAAAAAAACGGGTTCATTCTTCCCACGAAGAATGAACCCTTACTAAACAACCGGATGGACAAAAGTAATTCAGGAAATAATCTGACCGGCGGCGGCGCGCGCCAGCATTTGCCGAATTCTCTTCAGCTCATCCACTTCGGCCGGAGAGAGATAACGCTCCCCCTGTATCTGGACAAGCTCGTCAAGCCTGTCCTCGATTCTCCCGACTGCGTTTGTATCGTTTACAGAGTTCACAGAACCCCTCCTGATATATGCTCTGCGCTGTTGGTGTTCAGCGCATCGAGCGGATAACACTTGTATTACCCATTCGATGCACTTAACAAAAGCGGCCTCCTTTAGGAGACCGCCGGTTAAAGAATTTCGAAAATGTTTATCTTTAGCAAAAGGCCTCCCGTTTCGTGGGGTTAATAATGCTAATAATTTCAATTGCCAAAGATGCCTTCTGCATACTAATAAAGATATGATATCAAGATAAAATATATTGTCAACCCCGAGATTGAGGGTGGTGAGGCGAGTCGGATTCGAACCGACACCTACGGCCCCTCAAGCCGTCGCTCGTGCCAAACGAGCTATCGCCTCACCTTTTAGCAAAGCTACCCTTGGACCTTAACGGGTAGCTTGTTGAGGGCTTGGACACAGGCGTCAACGACGCGACATACGCGCTCCCGATACTGGAGCACAGCATCTAGTTCAGGAACTGTCTCTCCCTGCGCTATCGTCAGAGTAATGGTAGACAGAGGATCTTCAGCCAGATCTCCGGGAGTTCGCGCCAGCACGGCAGTCGCCGTGGGAACCTCCCCGATCTTAGCAGCCACGTCGAGCCTAACAACTCCCCACTGGTCCGACATAAAATCCCTCCCTCGAATGTGCTTGCGCCTTGAGCGCATTAAGGATTCGCAGCTAGATTTGCGAATCCACTGATAAGCTCAACTACTGCTAAATGATGACTCCCTCAGGAACATCGCGTGAGCAACGTCCTGGGGGCATTGGGGAGTATTAGGCTATGGAAACTCCGCGCAGGCGCAGCGCTTCTCTGTGTCTTCCTCTCTACAAGTAAGGTGCTAGAGAGCAGAGGAGAGGGCATGGATAACCCAGCTCCTCTGCTCCCTTATGAACACTTCCCCCTCAGATGTTCGCCAAGGGACGGTGTTCTTTTCGCAAGCCCATGTTTCTGGCCTGCAAATTATCCTAAAGTTTTTAAGGACAATTTCCAGCCCGGAAAACAAAGAACCTCCCTTTGACTGGGAGGTTCGGTGAAATATCGAAGTTCTTATTTTACAAATTTCTTCCAGCCAAATTAAGGGGTTTCGTAATACCCAACAAGACGACCAAGACAATCATGATATTCTGGATTTGGTTGGCTAAATTCTGTCGCATAAATCTTTGTTTGAATATACACGACCCAAAGCATGCTGTCAACCCCCACAAAAATGCGCTCCTCAGGAGAAGAGCGCAACTTATCACAATTCTCAATGAACCAAGCTCATCGAGTCTTCCATGTCCGCCAGAAGAGGTCCACAAGCCCCTTGATAATCAAGGTAAACATAGATCCGAACGCAAGAATTAATCCAATCAAATAGATCTCGCGAACACCAGAGAACCCGCCTATCAAGGAAAGAACCATGCCCGTGAATGTTCCGATAAAGAGCGACCACTCTACTGCATTCTTTTTCATCTCACGCCCTCCATGCCGACATTTTCTATCTAAAGCATACAACTCTTATATTAAACAGTCCAGCTAAGCATAATTTCATCGACCTAATAATGCTATAGCAAGATTAAGTCGATAGTTTTTATCCTGAAAGGTAAGGTGGTTAGAGCTGGGCTAGGACGGTCTTTAGAGCTGGACTAGGGCGGTCTTAGCCCAGCCAAGCTGTCAACCCCCCTATCAATAAAAACGGGCGAGGACTCCTTTGGGAGCCTCGCCCATGCAATACAAGGTGCAATAATAAGGATGCAGAAATGTCTAGACGACGGCCTGCGCTGCAGGCACCTCGTCTGGCATGCGGCGGCCCAGGGCGCCGGCGACGGCGCGGACGCCCTTCATCAGATCGTTGAAGTTCTCGAACGTGAGCGACTGCGCGCCGTCGCTCCACGCCGTGTCCGGGTTCGGGTGGACCTCAATGATCAGGCCGTGCGCGCCCGCCGCCACCGCAGCCAGGGCCATTGGCTTCACCAGGTACCACTTCCCCGTCCCGTGGCTCGGGTCCGCGATGACCGGCAGGTGGCTCAGCTTCTTGATCACCGGGATCGCCGTCAGGTCCAGCGTGTTGCGCGTGCCCGTCTCGAAGGTACGGATGCCGCGCTCGCAGAGGATGACGTTGGGGTTGCCGCCCGCCAGGATGTACTCCGCACACAGCAGCCACTCCTCGTACGTCGTGGCGAAGCCGCGCTTGAGCAGCACTGGGCGCTGCACCTTGCCCACCCGATCCAGCAGTGGGTAGTTCTGGATGTTCCGCGCGCCGATCTGCAGGATGTCGGCGTACTCCGCGACGGTCTCGACCTCCTCCGTGGACATCACCTCGGTGATGATCGGCAGCCCGGTCTCCTCGCGCGCCTTGGCCAGCATCCTCAGGCCGGTCACGCCATGGCCCCGGAAGGAGTACGGCGATGTCCGCGGCTTGTACGCCCCGCCACGCATGATCATCGCGCCCGCCGCCTTGATCGCCTTGGCCGTGGTGATAACCTGCTCCTCCGACTCCACGGCGCACGGCCCGGCCATCACGACCACTTGGTCTGACCCGATGGCCACGTTGCCGACCCTGACGATAGTGCTCTCCGGCTTGAACTCCCGGCTGCCGAGTTTGTACTGCTTGGTAACCCGCAGCACCTCGCTGACTCCACGCAAGAGCTCAAGCTCATCCTTGAGCTCCGGCACGATGCGTCCCTCGACGCCGATGATCGTGCGCTCCACGCCGACACTGATGTGAGGCTTATAACCTCGCCCGTCGATGTATGCCGCCACACACTCGATATCCTTCTTGGTTGAATCCTGCTTCATCACCACGATCATCGGCTGTCTCCTTCTTCTCTGGCTCTATGTTTAGTGCCAGTTTCGAAAGTCAATACAAATTCACTCTCGAAATTGGCATTAAAAAACGAAAGCCAGCCTCGTCGGCTGGGAATCTAGTATCTTTTGCTTATTGTTTTTCTTTCTCGTTACCTATTTTTGGATACTAAAATTATGCCGACGATTTTGGCTAGTAAAAGTAAAATACCAAAAGGAATATCTCAACTGTAAACTCATGGTTTTATTCTTATACCTTTCAAAGCAAGTTGTCAAATAGATTGGGGAGGGAGCGCGGATCTTTCGATCTTCGCGCTCCCTCCTTTATTGAAGGCTAAGCCTGCTCGCGCCACTGCGGGTAAGACCCAAACACCTTGAGGCGGGAGGTGCAGCGCCGTGCCGCCACCAATGCATCCTTCAGCTCTAAGTCTTCCCGATGTGCCTCAACATCCACCAAGAAAACATACTGACCCAGCGCTGTCTTGGCAGGGCGAGACTCCATCCTGGAAAGGTTTAGGCCTCGCGCCGCAAAGATGGCATAGATGGTGAGCAGGGCACCTGGCTTGTCTTTGAATGTCTCAAAGGCAAGCGAAGTCTTGTCGCAGCCCGTGGGCCGCGCGCTTCGGCGCCCGACCACCCAGAACCTAGTGCTATTCCTCTGTCTGTCCTGGACGTTCTCCTGCAGGATTACAGCTCCTTCTTGGGCGGCTGCCTTCCCCGCAATGGCCACGGCAGGAACATCGGACTCCAACATTTGGATGACCGCTCCTGCGGTGGAGTCCGTAGCAATCTGCTTTGCCTTTGGGAACAGCGCGTGGATGTTTTTTGCGCACTGCCCCAGACCCTTGGGATGGGAAAACACAACCTGCACGTCCTCTAGGACGGTCCCATGACGCCCCCACAGACACTGGCTGATATTCATGACAACCTCGCCGCACACCCGCACTCTGCGGGCATCATGGATAAGGTAATCAAGAACATCGGTCACGGGACCATCAATGGAGTTCTCGACGGCCACAACTCCCAGCGAGACCTCGTTTTTCTCCACAGCCTCAAGCACGTGAAGATGCGAGGGATATGGGACATGCGGACCCTCTGGCAACCAGGTCTTGGCCGCCTCATGGCCGAAGGTACCCACAGGACCTAGGAACCCGATTTGCTTAGGCATTGCATCTCCTCCTCGCTACGCTCACTCCTGTTGAGCGCAGCATTAGAAAATCATTCTGTAATTTCCTTGTGCCGTGCTCAATATTTTCACAACCAACAAAAAACCCTCCCGGCTGGGAGGATTTTCGTTTCGGATTTAAGCTTGTTCTCCTTTGCTTTTCCTACTTTAAATCTCCCAACCTTAGTGAAGGGGTAAAGAAAGCAAAAAAGAAAAAGTCTTTCGATGCGCTATATTTCATATCTGTGTAGTTGCAATATACGCCAAGCCTCATTTTGTGTCAACCCCAGGACACAGCTCAGGGCTCTTAGGGAATAATCCATTTATCTTTTGGGAAAGTCGTAAAATTTTCAAATCCATCTTTGGTTACAAGAATATCATCTTCAATGCGGATGCCGCCAATTTCGGGGTAATATAGTCCCGGCTCAATAGTAATCACGTTCCCCGGCACAAGCTCATATTCTACCCTTTCTCCTAGCCGCGGCTCTTCGTGTACCTCCAACCCTACGCCGTGGCCGGTATTATGAATAAATCCCTTATCTCCCACATCATACCCTGCGTCCAACAATATCTCTGCGCATATCTTATGGATGTCACTTGCTTTCTTGCCAGGAGCTACGGCTTCTATACCTTCTTTCTGGGCCTTTCGCACAGCCTCATACATTTTTCTAAGCTCTTCTGTCGGAGTTCCTTTTACAAAGGTTCTTGTGACATCTGCGAAATACCTTGTGGCGCGGCTCTTAGGAAAAATGTCGCAAACAATTGGCTCATGCGGCTTAATTGCCCCCTTCCCCGGGTGGTGAGGAATCGCGGTCTGCAATCCAGAGGAAATAATTATTCCTTCTTCGCTTATCATATCTTCTTCAAACAATAACCGCTCAACTTCTTTCTTTAAAAACTCGCTTGTGAGAATCGCGCCGCTATAGAAAATACTGTTTCCTTTGATGACAGACTCTCGTAAAATCTTTTCGATGAGAGCAAATGCCTTTTCTGTTTTTTGGACACTCGAGCGAATCGCCTCTGCCTCGTCGGGCGTTTTACTGGCCCGCTCCGGGTACAAATGGATCTGGGGAACAAGTTTCACTCCTTTGGAACGCAGAAAGTCAGCCAGCAAAAGCGGAAAATTGTTGGGCACGGTGATTATCTCTCCTAAAAGCTCATACTTTTGCAGCAAATACCATGCTAAATTTTGAAGGTTATCTTTGCTTAGACTTAGTTTTGCGGCCTCCTGCACAAGAGGGTTAAGAAGTTGAACTTCAATGTTTTGATTTTTATTCCTTTCCTGGAACAGGCCGAACTCACGATGATCCAGAAAAACATATTTCTTCACGCCCAAATCAATCAGAAAAAAAGGATCCACAATATCCATCTTTACCGCATAAAATACGTCGCGGTTTTTCGTGTTGTCGTAAATGAGTTTTGCCATTATGGAATCCGGGGGAATAGTATTTCGCTTTTGCGTTCTTGAATTTGCCTTTGAATTCTTTCCGCAGTTTCTGGGAGAAAAAGTTCAAGCGCAACTGCAATACGCCATAGTTCAACTAGGTGATTGTGGGTGTCCTGTTTTCTTTTTGCCTCATCAATCATAGGATCAAACGGCCTGTTTGCTTCGATAGAAGAGCTTAAACCACTCAGACCGACAACAGACGCAGAATCTACAAAGCGAACCTCGTCCCCCTTCTCTTCCACAGGAATACCTCGCCATAATAATTCTAGAGCCTTACTAAATTCAAAATTTTCGAGCGCATCAAAAAGTCGCCTCTCTCTCCAACATTCTAGAACAGCATCTTTTTCTGGAATCTCTAAGCTAACGCCATATTTAATTGCTAAGTCAAGCACCCTTTTTAGCTGATTCCCTAAATTGTTTGCTAAATCCGCGTTATACCTTGTTTCAAATTTCTCATAGCTAAAGTCGCCGTCTTCCGTAGGCGGAATCTCCCGCAGTAAAAAGTAGCGCACGGCGTCTGCCCCATACTTTTGCACGAGCTCAAAAGGATCGATAACGTTCCCGAGGGATTTGGATATCTTTTGCCCGTCTACGGTAATATATCCGTGCACAAAAATTGTTTTTGGCAGCGCAATGCCGAGAGACAACAGCATGGCTGGCCAAATAGTGCCGTGGAAGCGCAGAATGTCTTTCCCTACCACATGCACATCTGCCGGCCAGTACTTCTTAAACTTCTCTCCCCCTGAATACCCTAACGCAGAAATATAGTTCACCAAAGCGTCCGCCCACACATAAATAACCGACGTTTCGTCTCCAGGGACGGGAATCCCCCACTGCAGTTTCTCTTTTGGCCGGGAAAAACTCACGTCCTGAAGGCCTTGATTAATCAAAGAAAGAACCTCATTCTTTCTGCCCTCGGGAACGATACGAAGTTCACCTCCCTCTATTTTTTCTTTAATCTGGGACTCATACTTTGAAAGTTTGAAGAACCAGTTTTCTTCCGCTACTTTCTCGGGCGCTTTTTTATGAATAGCGCATCTACCATCTGCCAACTCTTTCTCGGTGATAAAAGCCTCACAACCCGAGCAGTATAACCCTTCATACTGTTTTTTGTACAAATCGCCATTTGCCCCGAGTTTTTGCCACACCTCTTTTACTGCAGGCCAATGGCGCTTTTGGTCCGTGGTGCGTATAAAGTCGTCGTTGGATATGCTGAGTACCCTTATGAGTTCCCCGAACCTTGCGGAAATCTGATCCGTAAAGTCTTGAGGATTTACACCTTTATCTGCAGCTGCCTTTGCGATTTTTATTCCGTGTTCGTCTGTACCTGTCAAAAAAAATACATTTTCCCCTTTTGCCCGATGATATCTTGCAACAACATCAGCCTGAACAAACTCTAGCGCATGCCCGATATGACCCTGTGCATTGGCATATGGTATAGAAGTTGAGATAAAAAACTTTTTCATGCAAATTTCTTTATTCGGATATCTATATTCCTTTTCGCCTTTCTTAAATCTCTTATACGTTTTCCATGTCTAAGATGAGGTCCAAGTAACGCAAACAATATCTTCAACGAACTCATCTTGTTCACTGTTATTCTCCAAAAATTCCCATTCTGTAGTATCCCTCTCTTGTCAATACCAGATTTTCGTTCGAGAGCAAATAGATTTTTAATATGAAATTGAGTAAGTTTTCTATGTATATCTCGTAAAATCCCATAATCGTACGACCCGATACGGAAACGTGCACGCCCCGAATAGATTCCAACAGTACCTTCTGCATCTGTGTAACCTGCAAAAAACTCTAGAAAGAACTTTTGGTTTGCAATGACCCATTCGGGAATATTTCTATGTTTTAATAAAAGAAACTGAAATGAATCATCAAGGGAGTAATCAATATGTACTCTTCCCTTGACATCCCTTTTACTGGTCCATCCCGGTCCATACTTATCGAACAAAGACTCAATGAGTTTTATCTGGTCGGTCTGTGTAGTACCACAACCGACTTTAATAAAATTGCCCACTTTGCGAACTCCAAGATCTCCGATCCGAAACCCCAATAAATATGCTTTCTCTTCAAAATTTCTGCTAAAGCTCTTGCGTGGATATTTAATATTTGTTTCGGACGTCGATCTTCTCGGGATACCATATCTCTTCATGTTGCTCAAGATTGCAACTGGGCAACAACTATATAGCTTACTAATAGTAGCCAAAGTAAATCTCTGTTTAGTGTACAAAAACCGAAGCTTCTTTTCTGTAATATAAACGCGTTTCCGGGCACGAGTCGGAATATGGTACGATTTTAAGTACTGATAAACCGTTTTAGGATCGCAATCGTATCGTTCCGCAATCTGGTACGTTGAGAGTTTGGCTGCTACATAAAGATCTCTAAGCTCTCTCTTATTTGGTAAATTCAAATGTCGAAAGGCCATTCATAAATTATACCTTTATTCTAAGAAAGAGTAAATTGGGCGGTCGTCTATTAAGGTAAGGAATGGCCGTTGTGATATAAAACTTTGTCATACCCTTCTCTTAGCACACTTTTCTGCTTTTTACACCCTATTTTGAATCAAATCGTCCACAACCGCAGGGTCAGCGAGAGTGCTTGTATCGCCTAAATCTTCGGTTTCTCCTGCAGCGATTTTACGCAAAATTCTTCTCATGATTTTACCCGACCGGGTTTTAGGAAGCTGCTCTGTAAACTGAATTTTGTCCGGCGTCGCGAAAGAACCAATTTCTTTACGCAGTTGCTGATTCAATGCTTCCACCAACTCCGCGGAGGGTTCATAACCTTGCTTGAGTGTAATAAAGCAGTACATTCCTTCCCCCTTAATATCATGCGGGAAGCCAACCACCGCGGCTTCTGCCACGCTCTCGTGCCCCACAAATGCGCTTTCGATTTCCGCGGTGCCAAATCGGCGCCCCGCGATATTCAGCACATCGTCAATTCTGCCGAGAAGCCAATAAAATCCATCTTCGTCTTTACGGCATCCGTCTCCGGTAAAATATTTGCCCGGAAACGCGGAAAAATACACCTTTTTTACGAGTTCATTTTTTGCATCGCCGTATACCCCGCGTATCATTCCAGGCCAAGGTTTAGTGATAACTAGCCTTCCCCCTTCATTGATATCGGCAACCGTCCCGTCTTCCCGCAGAATTTCTGGCACCACCCCAAAGAAAGGAAACGAAGCTGACCCTGGCTTTGTAGGTGTAGCTCCTGGAAGAGGGGTTATCATAATTCCTCCTGTTTCTGTCTGCCACCAGGTATCTACCACCGGACAGTGCTCTTTGCCAATAACGCGCCGATACCACATCCAAGCTTCAGGGTTAATGGGTTCTCCCACGGTACCCAAGATGCGAAGACTTGAAAGATCGTGTTTATTGGGCCATTGTTCTCCCAAACGCATCAAGGCGCGGATAGCAGTAGGCGCCGTGTAAAAAATGTTTACTTTGTACTCTTCCACAATTTTCCAAAAGCGATCGGGTTCAGGATAGGTAGGAGTCCCCTCAAACATCAATACCGTGGCGCCGTTCGAAAGAGGACCATACACCACATAGGAATGCCCCGTAATCCATCCTACGTCTGCGGTACACCAATATACATCTTCATCTTTGATATCAAAGATATATTTATGCGTGCAGGTTGCATACAATAAATACCCTCCCGTGGTGTGCAGCACGCCTTTTGGCTTACCGGTGCTTCCGCTTGTGTATAAAATAAACAAAGGATCTTCTGCATCCATTTCAGCTGGCGTATGTGAAGCGGGAATGTCGGACGCCTTTATTTCTTCATTCCACCAAAAGTCGCGGCCGGGACTCATAGGGGAATCTCCATTCCCGCGCCGATACGCTATTACCTTTTTCACACCGGGGCAATCTTTGAGCGCTTCATCCACCTTGCTTTTCAAAGTAATCTGTTTGCCGCCATGAAACGCAATATCTGCAGTAATAACCATGTGTGACTGGCAATCCAAGATTCTGTTCTTTAACGCTTCCGCTGAAAACGCGGAAAACACCACCGAGTGAATCGCGCCGATTCTCGCACAAGCAAGCATGGCAATAGGAAGTTCCACAATCATAGGCAGAAAAATGGTAACAACCGTGCCTTTCTTCACGCCATGTTTTTCCAGCACATTGGCAAATTTGCAGACTTGTTCATGCAGCTGTTGATAGGTAACGACGCGCTTTTCATTTTCGTCTTCACCTTGCCATATAATCGCGGCCTTATTCCTTCTCACTGAATGCAGGTGTCTGTCCAAACAGTTATATGCCGCATTAATCTTTCCCCCTTCAAAAAACTTAGCATACGGTTCTTCTACTTCGCCGATTTTGGAAATATCGTATTTCAACACCTGATCCCACTTTTTAAACCAAGTGAGGCGTTGCTCTGCCTCCCTTGCCCAGAACGTTCCTGGGTTTTCCAGGGACTCTCGGTAAAGCCTTCTGTACTCTTCCATATTTTGAATATGGGCGCCCGCGCTTACATTTTTTGGAGGATAAAACATATTCATACTTCAACTTCAATCTTCTTATAGGCATCCATGATGCAGAAATTCGTAACCATAGTAAGGCCGTAGTCTTGCGCAAATCTTTCTGCTTCTGGGGTATTAACGCCCTCCGCCAGCCAAATAGTTTTGATATTCCCTCGATCCACGATATCTTTCATGCACTCCACTACTGCCTCCGGTTTTCGAAAGATATCTACAATATCTATATGGACAGTTTTTGGGATTGCAGAAAGGCTTGGATACGATTTTTCTCCTAACACCTCCTGGATATTGGGGTTTACAGGAATAATCCGATACCCCTTCTCTTGAAAATATTTCGCTACGCGATGGCTATGCCGCTCAGGCTTATCCGACAAACCTACAACAGCAATCGTTTTTGCATTTTTTAGAATATCCTCGTGTTTAATGTCTGCAACCTCGATGGTCACGGGCGCAACACCTTCCCACTGCCATTCTTCAATCTCCGCGGGGTCTTCTCCGAATCTCTTAATGTACTCTGTGTGCTCTCCAAGAGCTTTTTGGTATGTTGCGACCATCATAGTTTTTTTGTCTTCCGCAAGCACCCCTTCTCTCGCGGCAATCTCAACAATTTCTATAGCGAGGTGATAGCGATCCGTTTCATTGCGAACCAACATATCAAAAGGTGTAGTCGTCGCCCCCTTTTCTTGATAGCCATGTACGGAAAAACGCTGGGGGTTTTTAACTCCCAAGAGCATCGCTTTCATAACCTCCGGATACCCATGGAAGTTTACGATAACCGGCTTATCTACAGTAAAGTATTTTTCAGCATTCGGGATTTGAGGATGAAACGTATTTTCGCAGGAACATGCCGCCTGCAAGCGCATGATGTTTACGAAACGAATACGGATCGACGGCTCATCTTTTTTCACCAGCGCAAAAGCTGCTAAAGCTTCCTTGGTCATGTAATCACCAATGCCCACGAGCACAAGATGTGGATCTTTATCGTTTGCAAGATCCCAAATGCCAATTCCATCTTCTTGAAGCTGCGTTTTTGCTTCAGAAAGAGTAAGCCAGCGAGGCTCAGGCGTTTTCCCAGCCACAATAACATTCATCTGATTCTTGGAGCTAAGAGTTTCTTCTGCTACGGCGAGCATACTGTTATCATCAACTGGGAAATAGACCTTTATAAAGTCGTTGTGCTTCTCAAGAAGCCCTGAAATAAAGCTTGGGTTTTGATGGGAATACCCATTCCGCTCTTGCCTCCAGACAGTAGATGTTAATACATAGTTCATCGATGGAATATCCAGCCTCCATGGCACAATGCGCGCATATTTTAGAAACTTTTGATACATATGCGCCATGCTGGAGAAGATTTGCGCAAAGGCTTCGTAGGTTGCGAGAACCGCATGGCGGCCGGAAAGAATATATCCTTGAGCAAGCCCATGCAAATTGAGTTCAGAAAGCATCTCCATAACTCGTCCGTCTGCCGCCATATCTTTATCTGAAGAAAGGTGTGGCCAAACGAATGCGCGCGAAGTTACCTGGAATACCTCATCAAGACGATTGGAATAAGTCTCATCGGGCGACAGTAAGCGAAAATTTCTTTGTTTCTTGTTCAGCACAAAGATCTCCTTTAAATAAGAGCCCAGCATTCTCAAGGCGTTCGATTGTATTTCTCCCCGCATGCCAATCTCTTTGGCTAATTTTTCAGCTTTTGGCAAAACAAGCGCCTTGTAGTGTTTGCCAAACATAGAAGGATTATCCCCCATGCGCAACTTTTCATCCGGAGTAACAGACAATACCTCTTTGGCAAACCCTTTTTCTTTATCAAATAATTCTTCGAAATGATATGACCGCATCCACTCCTCAAGCGCCTGTAATTCTTGTTCGTCGCCCCGCACGGTGGGCATCACCACTTGATGCGCTAAAATTGTTCCTTCAATTTGTTGACCGCGCAATTCCTTAACCGTAGTCCACCCTTTGGGAGTTTGCAGAATAATCATGGGGAAACGCGGCTTGAAAGGAGCGTTGGCTTTTCTGGCTTCACGCTGAATTCTTTTAATGCGCCCATGACACGTCTCAAGAACTTTAAGCATTTTCTCATGAATGTTGGGAGCGGCCACAAAAAATGGCTCATATCCATACCCCGAGAACAGCTCTTTGAGCTCCCGGTTGCTCATTCTGCCAAAAATTGCGGGGCCTGAAATCTTATAGCCGTTCACATGGAGAATCGGCAAAACCGCGCCATTGGTTGCAGGATCAATCAATTTATTAATGTGCCAAGCAGTCGCTATGGCTCCGGTTTCCGCCTCGCCATCTCCTATTAAGCAAATCGCGAGCAAATCCGGATTGTCTAAAACCGCGCCATACGCAGAGGCAAGGGAATAACCTAGTTCTCCGCCTTCGAGCATCAATCCCGGCGTTTCCGGACTGCAATGGCTGGAAAATCCATAGGGCCAAGTAAACATCTTGGATATATACTCAATGCCTTCGGCATTGCGCTCGGCTTTCTGGTAATACTTCTCAAGAGTGCCTTCCAAAAACAAATTCGCCTGTAATCCGGGCATGCCATGCCCTGGGCCAAGAACAAGAATAGCCGATTGCTTGTGTTTTTTTACTAAGTAGTTAGCGTGCCCATACACAAAGTTAATACCCGGACAGGTACCCCAATGGCCGGAAAGTTTTGGCTTAATGTCTTCTGTCTTCAGTGGCCGCTCAAGCAAAAAATTGTCCTGGAGATATATTTGCGCCACAGTCAAGTAATTCGCCGCGCGGATGTACGCATTTATATTGTGTAAAATTTTATTCATAATGCTGCGGATTATATCTTTTTACCCCATTAACGCAAAAGAAAACGCCCCTAAACTTCGCTCGGGGCGGCTTGCGGAAAAAATCAAATAAAAACGAAGTTACCCCGCGCGAAACAGGACAGTTTCGTTCCCGGCTGCTGATTGCTGCATTTTGATTGGCACATTTTGCGCCAACCCTCTGCAACAAGAATAACTCCTCCCCCATCTTGAGGAGGATTTTTTAGAACCGAGGTGTTGAATTCTGTTTCGCATGATATTTTATGCTAGAGAATTTATAAGAAAGTGTCAACCCCTACCCCTTTCTACCACGATCACAAACTCGCCTTTTGGAACTTCACGCTTGAGCTGTTTTGCAACTTCTGCGGCGGTGCCACGATAGATGGTTTCAAACTTTTTCGTAAGTTCCCTTCCCGCCACGATACTATGCTTTTCAGCGGCCGCTGAATCTTGTAGTATCCCATTAAGCTCCTCCAAACTTTTTATAATACGGTAAGGGGATTCATAGAACACAACCGAGTATTCAGAGGCGGCGACTTTTTCAAAAAATGTTTTGCGGCCCTTTTTAGTCGGAGGGAATCCCAAAAAAAGGAACGCATCCATGGAGAAACCGGCGACGCTGGCAATTGCAGTTAAAGCACAGGGTCCGAGAATCGGAACAATTTTTACTTCAGGCAGTTCTTTGGAAACTTCTTCGATGAGTTTGTTTCCGGGATCTGAAATTCCTGGGGTGCCTGCGTCTGAAACTAGGGCGAGATTCTTCCCTTCACGCAGATACTGAAGAATTTCCTGCACTCTTTGAAGAGTACTGTGTTGGTGATAACTTATCAAGGGCTTATGTATGGCATGCCGTTTGAGCAGCACATTTGTTACGCGCGTATCTTCGCACAAAATAGCATCGGCTTCTTTAAGAACGCGGAGGGCACGGAGCGTAATATCTTCGAGATTTCCAATTGGAGTAGCGACAATGTAAAGCGTACCCATCAGATAACAACAGTCTTCTCTTCTTTGCGCTTTTTGAGAAAGTCTCGCAGGAATTCATAGAAAACTCCTGCTAAAGGAATAGCGAGGATAGCCCCCATAATCCCCCAGAACTGAGCGCCAATCGCGAGAGAAATGATCACGAGCACTGGCGGAAGACCAATAAAACGCTTGGAGAGAAGGGGTTCTAAAACATTGCTTTCAATCTGCTGAAGAAGCGCGTAAGCGAGAAGCACAAACAACGCTTGCAGAGGCGACTCAAGAGCTACCAAGAACGCGATAAAAACGCCAGCTATCAATGGCCCGATAATAGGGATAAAGTTCAGCACTCCCGCCATGGTACTCAAAGAAAGTCGGGAGGCCTCGACGCCAAATACCAAAAGAGTAACATAGGTTCCAAAAAAGATAAACGAAGAATTTATCACCCGTATAAGGAACCAACCCGAAACCTTCCGTTGAGAACGCGCCCATATATGGAGTGCCAAATTTTCATATTTTGAAGGAAATAGCAAACCGATTATTCGTTCCACCGGCCGATTTTCAAGCGACAGAAACATTGCCACGCTTATGACGAAAATGGTTGAGAAAATACCGCCAAAAATAGCAAAGAGCACTTTAAAAATATTAGCCGTGTTTTGTGAAGCATCTGTGGCGAAAGCATCCACAAAGCTTTGGAAGTCTTGAAAAGTTGCCACTCCTAACCCCTGCAGAGAAGGAGAAATTCGTTCTTCAAAGTATTGAGGAAGTCGATGGGAGAATTCCTGAATTTCGTGGATGAATATAGGTGCCGTGGCGAATATTACATACGAAAGAAATCCGAACAAACATAAATACACAAACACTGCTGCTAAAACGCGAGGGATATGTTTTTTTTGCAAAGCTGAGATGACCGGTTCAAACAAAACCGAAATAATCAATCCGAAGAGCACCCACACCAAAATTTCGCGAATCAAAAAAACCACGTACACAAGGAAACCCGTAAGCGCGAGCTTCACAATCGTACTCCAAGAAATATCCAAAAGTTGATGAGACCCGTTCATATCTTCAAAAGAGAAAGAAATATTGCCTCCTGGCGATACGGCCCAAGTACCACCAAGTTAAGCTTCTCTGGCACAAATAGATCTTGCGCTACTGCCTTAATATCTTCTGGCGTTACTTGATTTATCTTATCATACAACTGCTCTGGAGTTAACATAAAACCTTCCAAAAGTTCCTGCGCGCCGTAAAAGCTTGCTTTGGCGTTAGAAGACTCAAGCTCAAGCGCAAGTTTTCCTTTTTCATATTCTTTGGCTTTCGTCAGCTCCGTTTTCGATATACTTATGGTTTTGAGCTTTTTGTACTCCTTAAGGATAACTCTGATCGCCTGCTCCGCAGAGCCATTTTTCACGCCCGCCGTGGTTACGAGATAACCGGTGTCGGGGTTGTTTTCGCTTGCCGTGGAAATATCGTACGCCAAACCAAGTTTTTCCCTCACCTCCACGAATAAACGGGAACTCATCATTCCCCCTAAGGTTACGGCTGCCAGCAGCTGGGCAAAACGCCGAGGGTCAGAAAGATTATATGCCCGCACGCCAAGCGCAATGTTTGTTTGGTTTGTTTTCCGCCATTCTACCAAAAGCCCGGGAGATTGCTGCGCTTCTTTTACCGGAACCTTGGCCGTGCTCGCCCTGGTGCCAATGCGCGCAAACGCCTGCCGCGCTTTTTCAACTGCCGGTCTCTGTTTTATATTCCCTGCGATGCACACGAGGGTATTGGAAGCCGTATATTGGCGCTTCATATATTCCTGCGAGTCGCTCCGCGAAAATCCACGGATACTCTCCGGCCTGCCTACAATATCCCAGCCCGCGGGTTGGTCGCCGTACAAAAGCCGCATCCACAAATTATCAACGTGCCGGGCAGGATTATCACGATACATATGCAGCTCCTCCATCACCACTCCTTTTTCTTTTTCTATCTCTTTGGCCGAAAGAGTTGAGCGCAGAAAAATGTCTGCCACCCACTCTAGCGCCAAATCAAAATGGCTGCTATCCACTTTGGCATAATAGCCGGTGTAATCCTCTCCGGTAAAAGCGTTGTACTGACCACCAACCTGATCGAGCGCTTCCGCAACCAACAGAGGGGCGGGGCGCTTTGTCGTACCCTTGAAAAACATGTGCTCCAAAAAGTGAGAGATACCGCTTTTGTCTTTCGTTTCGTATTTTGAGCCGGTTCCCACCAAGACTAAAACGGTCACCGTCTTGGTGCCCCGTTGCGGAATCGTGAGAACCCGTAATCCGCTTTTCAGCGTTGTCTTCTTAGGCATTGAAGTCTATGCGTACTGTTTCTACTAACTCTTTAATCGATATTCGTTTTTGTCCCATGGTGTCGCGGTCGCGGAGAGTAACATCGTTATGTTCGAGCGAGTCGAAATCAACGGTAACGCAAAATGGCGTGCCGATTTCGTCTTGCCTGCGATAGCGCCGGCCAATGGCGCCAACCTCATCGTACTGGCAGGCAAAATGCGCCTTAAGCATGTTGTAAACTTCTTTTGCCTTTGCCACGACCTCCGGTTTGTTCTTCACAAGAGGAAACACCGCGACTTGCACCGGTGCCACCTTCTTTGAGAGCTTCAATACTACTTCCGATTCCTTTGCCGCCTCCGTGGTGGTGGTACGGGCTCCTTTTACCTCTTCATAAGCGTCTATGAGCAAAGCGAGCATGGCACGCTCGATTCCCATGGTGGGTTCAATTACATAAGGAAGGTATTTCTTGCCCGTTTCCTCGTCGCGGTAGGAAAGATCTCTGCCGGAAGCTTTCGCGTGTTGTTTCAAGTCAAAGTCAGTACGGTTCGCGATTCCCGCTAACTCTCCCCATCCGAACGGAAACTTATATTCAATATCTACCGTACGCTTGGAATAATGCGCCAAACTTTCTTTGGGGTGCTCATATCTGCGCAAATTCTCTTTCTTCAATCCCAAATCAATATAAAACTGCTCCCACGCGTTGAGCCAGAAGTCAAACCACTTTTCATCTTCTCCGGGTTTGCAGAAAAATTCAATCTCCGCTATTTCAAACTCGCGCGATCGGAAGAAAAAGTTTCCTGTGGTAATTTCGTTGCGAAATGATTTTCCCGCCTGAGCTATTCCAAAGGGCAGCTTCAGCCGCATGCTTTCTTGCACAAGCTTGAAATCCACAAACATTCCCTGCGCTGTTTCAGGCCGGAGATACGTAATGTGCGAATCGTCTTCCACCGGCCCAAGAAATGTCTTGAACATGAGGTTAAAATGCTTCGCCGGCGTGAAATCGCGGTCGCCGCATTCAGGACACTGATTTGGCTCTTTCGCCTCCCCCTGCCCCACAAAACGGCCGTCTACCATGTGGTCTGCGCGGAAACGACTATTGCATGATTTGCATTCAATCAGAGGATCAGTGAAATTTTCCACGTGGCCGGACGCCTTCCACACATTAGGATGCATTAAAATGGTGCTGTCGAGCGCAACCACGTTGTCCATCTTCTGAACAAAGCGGGAGAACCACTCTCGCTTGATATTTTGCTTCATCTGCGCACCCAAAGGCCCGAAATCCCACAAGGCCTCCACGCCTCCATATATCTCGCTTGAGGGAAACACAAACCCCCGCCTTTTCGCCAGCGACATGATTTTTTTCATTGTCTCATTCATGCGTCCTTTTAACCATATTTTAACCAAAATTAAAAGAGCTGCGTAATATCTTTCATGCCGTTATCGAATTCCACAACGAAACCATCTAAAAACCCAAAGGGTGGCTTTCTCCAGTCGTGGCCTCGGACGATATTCTCAAAGCTATATGGCTTGCACTCATTTCTGAAAAAGTTTTCGTAGAGTTTCATAATAAAACCGTGGCTACAACATAGTACCGTTGTGTTTGGCTGGATTTTACGAAGAATAGACGCGAATTCGGTTGTTCGCTCTCTAATACTTTTTTGCTTCTCTTGAAGAGAATCATTCAGCAAAGCGCAAGAAAATTTATACCGTATTTTGTTTATCTTCTTCGCGTCAAATCCATTATCCAGTAACTCCTGGGGAGTACTAAAGTCATCCATAGAAAATTTTATTTCGTTCAACTGCGGTGTTCTGGTAACACTGTTTGAAAATAACTTGGCTGTTTCCCGCGAGCGGATAAACTCCGAACAAAAAACTTGCGTCGGTTTATACTTAGCTAAAAGTAAATTCACCCTCGTTTACGTATCATCAGAGGACCTTAAGATGTGCGGCTGCATGGTTTGAAGTCCAATCGCATCAAGACTACGGTAAAGTGATTTACCATGCTGTTTATACTGGTATTTAGCTGTACGAACGAAAATGATTTTTTTCATAGAAAAAGAGAATAAAAAAAGGTAGGTGGCACCCGTCAATGAACGGATGGGTGCCACCTTGCTCTTAAAGAACGATGATAGGGATTCTCGATTGCTGGTCGAGGATCTCCGGAAGAGAAGGGTGCTTCTTCTCCCCTAGCACGAATGGTCGGCGGATAGCCCGTAGGTTGGGGCTATCCTTGTTCATTAGTATCGCGCCTTGGTACTGACGCATCCAGTACCCAAGAGCGTGATACTGGGCATAGTGTCGGATTGCCATTCTAAAACAGTCTTCTGGAGTGCACCGCCTTCCGAGCTGCTTTTCATACTTTCCTGCTCTAAAGCCAGCAAGTTCACACAGAAACGAGTTGAAGGCGGAGTCCTCCTCTCTCTTCCCCCTAACGATCCCTTCCCAGAAGTACTGCATCGGATGCCACTGCCCTCTGAAGTACTCAGAGAACGGGACGATTTGCACACCAGACTTACAGAACAGGTCCGATGCAACTTTTTGAGCAGCAGTCACGGTTTTGCTGCAACGTCCCAGAAAATCTTCCTCTGAGTTTGCCAGTAGGGCAACGACTTCGGAAAGGTCGCTCTCTGTGTCGGCCAACAAAACTGTAAAGCTGTAGGGAACTTTCCATTCTTCCATGAGAGGGATCACACTCCTCATCAGGGAGAGAACAGGTGGAATCGTTTCCCCCAGCCCAAGGCCCAGTTGAGCGGCGCGGGAATCATCTGGGTAGTCGGGGCAAACAGGCGCGAAGAATCGTACCAGCTCTTCCCCTGAGAGTGCTTGGCCAAAGATCAGCGCAGCGCGTTGGTCATCCCTTTTATTCTCCTGTTCCCAAAGGGGAATCCCACGTCTACGCCACTCTTCAAGGATTTGCTGAGCGCGCGCCGCGACATCATCACCTAGGCCACGGCTCCGTAAATAGCGAACCAGGGTTTTTGCCTTTGCCATGGTTACCTCCTTCCGTATTGGAACTGCACCACCTCTTGGTTTTGTGGCGTAGATTCACACAGGATTTGCTTCCGCGTATCCACTTCCTTTTCTGTGAGTACTGCCCTGATGCCCTTGATGGATCCGGCGTGGGCCACGGCTATAGCAACGCATGACACAGGAACGAGTCGAGCAACTTGTGTGATACCCTCCTCAATCCGGGCAAGAAATGTTGCGGCCGACTCCAATCCCATCTCCGGCGCTTCTATCCCCCAAAGCTGGTTTGGACTCCTTAGCTCCGGAAAGCGCTACTGAAGTTCAGAGAACCTCAAACCGGCGAATTGACCACCGAGTCTTTCCCTAAGCTGGGGAACAGCCAGCGGCTTTCGCGAATATCCCAATAGCCACATCAGCAGCACAGCAGTCTCTATGCTCCTCTGCAGTCCGGTATGTATGATAACCAACTCTTCTTTTCTGAACTTCCCAAGAGTTGCCATCATATTTCCTGCGAAGTGCTGGCCAGGAAGAATAGGAACGTCCCGGTCTCCCGAAGAAAACCTTTGTTCGCGGTTGTCTTGTGTTTCGAGATGCCGAATGGCTAGCAGTATTCCCATGGCACCTCCTTTCTTCGTAAAAGAACAACTCCAGCACAGCTAATTTGTGCTGGTGGCTATATGTTTTGGAGAGAGAATAAACAAAATATCCAGTCATCAACACAAACAAAAACTCCTCCCGCAAAGCCCGAGAGGAGTCGTGATGACTGACCTGATAAATTTTAGGATAAACCCAAAATCGGACTTTGCGAACGGAGTTCCCAAGTCCACCACCAATTGAGGACGACAGTATTTAATTGGCTAGGTTTGTTGCCCAACATAATGTTTATACTTTAGTATAGAGATGGGTTTTTTGTCAACCTCTTCCAAGCTCAAAACCTCGCCGCTTTTTACCTCTTTTCTTGCTGCTTCAATATCGCCTGCCAAACTTTTGGAGCGAAACATCTCGAGTTCTTCTTTCATCTGTTCATACTCATCCAAAGGCAAAACCGCAATGCCTTCTTTCTTTTTGAGCAATGCCTTAGGAATACTAATAGACTTAGAATAGCCTTGCGCCATATACCTCAACCCTACCACATCCGCCTCAAAAAGAAAAGAACGAGAGCTACTGTACAACGCCCATCTCCTCGGAGATCGAAGGATCATCGGGCAAAGTAGTGTCTATGGGGCCGTCTGCGGAAGAAACCAGCTGGTCAACAAACAAATCTTCTCCCGTAATGCGGGCTTCACCTATCAGCTCCGCAGCCTTTCCCCGGTGAGTAGAGGAAGGGGTAAACGCTATCTGGAATGCCACAGAAGAATCTTGAAGCTCCGGATATACTCCGCTACCAGCGGGAAGATCTCCAATTTCCCAAACAATTTCTCTGGAAGCAGAGTCAAAGGTAAGAGCGCTGTTTTCGGGGAAAATATTTCCGGTCAACTCTACTCCTGGAGGGAGCATTGCTTTTACCCTTGCCGATTGCACATCTGAATAGCGATTTTTAGCCTGCCAGATAATCGTATACGTATTGCGCTGCCCTACCTGCAAAGGATGCACTCCTTCGTTCCCAAACACATCGTCGGAGAAAAAGCCTTTTTGATCAATAGTCAAATCGGCGAGAAGCTTTATTTCAAACTCCGCGCTTACTTCAGAAAGCAGCACTCGGTTTTTCATAACAAGATCCTTGTCTTGAGGGCTAAAGGTTTCTACTTCGTCTTTCACGTTCACCCAGAATTCCACCTTGCCTTCTTCACCCTTCCCTAAAAAGCGCAGCCGCGAAACATCTCTTGGTTCCCAGGTAATGGAGTTGTCCCCCTTTTGGAATCTTCCTCCAACCACCTTTACATTCTCCAGATCAAACCCGCGGCCATCGAGCGTAACAACTAAAAAGAGGTTTTCCAAAATTCGGTCGGTAGGATTCCGAAAGGAAATCTCATAATGCAACACATCACCCGCGGAAGCCACATAGTTTGGCGAAGAGTTCACCGTCTGCGTAAGAAGCAACTGCGGTCGAGTAATCTGCACTCCTTTGGTAATCTCGCGCATAACAGTAAACCTCCCATCTTTCCAGCTTCCGATCACCGCCCGAAACATCTTTGTTTCCTGCACATTTCCGTCTAAAACGCCCTGTATGGCGATGCGTCCGCCTTCTGTGCGATTGAGCAGCCCGATATCCCACTCATTGTCTCCCAAAGGAGAAGGGTTAGCGCTCTTAAAGGAAAACCCCTGCGGGTAGTCTATCTGAATGCGAAGATCTGACAACGGATATTCCAAGTTTGAAAAATAGTTCACCGTAATCCCAAACTGCTGGCCAGCCTCTGTACGCGAGGGGATGTCAAGCTCAAAGTTCAGGGGGACAAACGAAATCACAGAAGTAGAAGTTGTTTCGGAACGAAAAGAGGCATTGAGGTTCCGGGGAGTATAGCTTAAGGAAGCTTTTGCCTCCTTCACTTCTTTCTCTCGCCCGAACAGCCGCGCTGAAAACCGCAAGGAAACTTCCTCACCCGGGTTGATATCATCAACAGGTTTGGTGACGCGTATGTCTCCGCCCTCGGACGGAATGGACCCTTCGGGATATTCAAAAATCAAGGTTGCGTTTACCAACTGGCTTTCTCCGCCATTTTTCCATCGCACCACATAGGTGATCTCTTCTCCCATCTGCACTTCTTCTGGCGCTAAAATTTCAAGCCGTATGTCAGCGGTGGAAAAAATATTTTTCTGCCAAACCCAAAATCCAGCAACCGAAACGGCTGCTGCGGCAAAAAGAATGGCATAAACAATTTTCAAACGCATGGGTATATTGTATCAATTTTGCAATATCTGCGAAAGGTGCTCTTGCGATATTTCGCGCAAACGAGTTTCATTTATACCCCGAAGGTCAATATCCTGCAAGGTTTCGCTGTCGCTCTTCAAAAGAACTCCAATAAACTCGGCAATGCTCGGATCTTCTGCGACAATTTGAGCCAGGGAAGGCGAATACCCCGCGGAAGCAAGAAGGTTCCAAAGAAAATAGTAAGCTAAAATTTTCAAATCATGTCCCTTCAGCGCAGGCCGGTTCAGAACCGAAAGCGTTTCTTGCAACAAATTCCAAATCTCCTCATCCTGCTCCTGCCCGTGAAGTAATTCGTCGGCAACCTGCGCGAATCTCTCCATGACGCGCAACCTCTCCAAATTTTTTCGAATAATGGGATAGGGACAAACACAAACGGCGTCGGTAATAGTTTTATACACTTTCCCTTGGATAAACTCGATTTCCGCCAGATAAAAAAGTTCCAGCCCTCCCCGGAGCTTGGAAGTAATCTTCCGCTCTGACACCGCCCGCAAACGCAACTTGCCGAAATCTCTGGTGAACACCGTAAATACCCGATCTGCCTCGCCAATATCCTGCTTCCGCAAAATAATCCCTTGTGTCCGATAATGCTGCGCCATCAATTTTTTATAGCATAAATCGTAGTTTCATTCACCCTTGTGCAACAAATATGCTGTTGCAATCTTATTTTGAAGAATGCGTGCATTCCCGTGCGAAAGAAGTCCCATATAAGAATGATAAACTGGGGTTTTGGGATTCTCTTTGATTCTTCTGCTCATTCTGTTCTTCGTACTCGTCCGCAATACCCTATGATCTGAAAAGTGTATCCAGCCAAGAAAATCAACACCAGAGCATAAAGTACCGATAGAAAGCTTCTTGGGATGCAAGATAAGGTGCAGTTTTTCTTGCAGGAAACTGCGAATCTCTGGGATTTGCTCGGCAAGCCAGGCGCGATTATCACAGAACAGCACAAAATCATCTGCGTATCGGAGATAGTATTTTGCTTTCAGTTTGTGCTTTGCGAACTGGTCAATTTCATTCATATATATGTTGCAGAAAAGCTGCGACGTAAGATTGCCCAAAGGCAACCCAACGTCAGGCCCTGTTGCATAAAAACTTGAAACCACCCTACCTAAGAGCCAAAGAATCTTTTCGTCTGGGATATATTTCCTTAAAATCTCCGTGAGAATCTTATGATCAACGCTCGCAAAGAATTTTTGGATGTCGCCTTTCAGTACCCAGCAGGTTTTCGTGTTGTTCTTGCTTACAACGTAAGAAAACGAACGAAACCGATTCAGGGCTTTATGCGTACCCTTGCCATTCCTACAAGAAAAAGAATCTGCAATAAACGTTCTGTCGAAAAATGGATAAAGTTGGCGGTAGATTGCGTGGTGAAGCAGTCGGTCCCGAATAGTTGCTTTGTGAATGTCCCTCGGTTTGGGGTCGCAGATCCGAAACGCCTGATATTCACCGTGCTTGTATACGCCATTGGCAAGGTCTCTATGGAGAGATAGAATGTTATCCATAAGGCGCAAAGAAAACTCCTGAACATCGCGCTTATTCCTTTTCCCTCTCATAAACTCCCTCCACGCCTCTAAAAGGTTTTCTACACTAACAATATCTTCAAATGTATGGCTGAACTGAATGTTCATACTCATAACGCCCCCCCCCGGTAGAGTTCTGCCTGTATTGCAAAAACTGGTAGCGGCATACAAGCTCTGGCATGAGTACCTGCCGCATTTTCCCAAAACTTCGCGGTACACGCTGGGCGAAAAGATTGATTCTCTCTTTGTGGAAATTGTTGAATACATTGTTGTCGCAAGTTATCTTTCCAAACAAGACAAACTGCCTTATTTAAAAAAAGCAACACTCAAGATCGACGTATTGAAATTCTTTTTGCAAGTTTCTTGGGAAATAAAAGCATTAGACACCAAGAAATATATCACACTTTCTGCGCATTTAGATGAAATTGGGAGGATGCTCGGCGGCTGGAGAAAAGGGCTTGAAAATAAAACTCTCACTTCATAAGAAGCAAGAGAATACAGCAGTTTCGGGAAAACACCCGATTCTCGTCGTTCCATCTGTTCGGATTCTCAACCGAGTTGGCGTTCACGTTCCAGCCGTTGCCGTTCCAGTTCACGTTCACCGCGCGGAGCTCTCGTACCGAAAGCCATCTCTGCCACCATCCCTTGAATACTCTCAGGATTGTATCGAATTTGGGACCTCAAAGTCCGCCAGCCTTCGGCACCAATTCCTGTATTTTTTGAGAACGCTTATCATACTCTTGCAGAAGATATATCCGCTGCAACTCTCACGAAAAGCATTCTGAATTCGTGTCGGGGGAGCCGTAACCACCCCATTCTTACGAATTTATCTTTATCGTATCAAAATTTGGTGAAAAGAAAATCCCTCGAGTTGCAGCGACTGCAACTCGAGGGAAGGTTCCAAGGATCTAGATCAAAGGATCTAAGATCCAGAGCCCAAGGAATTACGGGAAAACACCCGAGACCCGGCGCTCCATCTGAACGGATCCTCAACCGAGTCGGCGTCCACGTACCAGCCGTTGCCGCCCCAGTGCACGCGCACCGCGCGGAGCGTCCCCTCGATGTCAAGGCAATAAAAGATGTTCGCCAACCCGTTGGTGAGCAGAAGACCCTGTTCCCCGTTTGGCTGCTGCGCGAGAAGAGCGTGGATCTGGCTGAGCGTGGTTTCGGCGCACTCGCCGAGTTCCTCGAGAATCGGGCCGTCCACAGAACTCTTCGTGAGCTTCGCTATGCGAAGCTCGGTCTTAGCCATCGGCTTCTCGGTCTTGCTGCCGAACCACCCCCTGAATAGACCGCTCACCCAGACGATCTTTGGAGTGTCGCCAACCGAGAACTTCTCCTCGGCTATGAACAGTTCGGTAATCGCCGGCACCGTCACCGTGCCGACCGTCTCTAAGAGTGGCGGGTTCAGTTGCCTGAGGCCGAGGAGTCGCCGGAACTCGTCCCGGCTTACCTTCGCAATGTTTGCGTCGCGGAGGTCAGCCAAGAATCCAGACGCAAGAAGCGCCTGAACTTGCTCTCGAGACGTATCCTCGAAGAGCTCCAGAACCTTTCCTGCCTGCTTAAGGGTCGCGTCCATGCGAGTCCTCCTTTTTGGGCGTCGCTTTCCAGCGGGCCCGACTAGTCTTACTGGCTATATAATTTAAGGGTTTTCCCACCAGCAAGTGCTGGCGATACACTAACACGCTACCGGAAAAAAGTCAACTTTTTGGGCTTTATCGGAAACTCAAGCGGAATTGTTTGCCGGTTACTTCGGCGATGCGATATAAAGTATCGATAGTAACGTTCTGTCTCCCGCTTTCGATGCGAGAGATAAACTCTCGTTTTACCGACATCTTTTTCGCAAGCTGCTCCTGGGAAAGATGCATCTGCTTGCGCACTCTCCGAAGTTCCATTGCTGCCTTCAAGTACCGAACTCTCTCTTCAATTGCTTCGCGCTTCTTTTGAGAGTAGCCACGCCAAATTTCCTCGCGTGGAATGAGGTCTCCTCTATCGATAGCCTGCTGTATTTTCTTTGGAAATCTTTTAGTCATACTGTCTCGCTCGTTGTTGAGCTAATCTAATATTTTTCAGTGAAGTTCTCTTAGTTTTCTTTTGGAAGAAATGGAGCAATGCAATAGAGTCTTTCATTACATACGCATAAAAACCTCGATATGCGCCCTCGTGAATAACCCGAATTTCAAAAAGATTTTTCGCTACTTTTCGTGCTTCCGGAAACTCAAGCTTCCCTTCTTCTGCCAAAACTTCGATATACGATTCAAATTGCTCTTGGATTTCCTCTTTGAAACCGCGTAACTCCTTTGCCGCATTTTTGTCGTACAAAATCTCCTTACCCATAGTGTAACTTATAGGTTACTTCCTGTCAATAGCTATTCGCAACTTTCGAATACCGAGCCGAAGCGTTTTGCCTTCAGCAGAAAACTCCTGTTCAATATCGAACTCCTCTTTCGAGCTATCGCTCTCTTGCATCTCTTTTATGCCCACGGCAGGCATAATCATTTTTTGGTTATCGCGCAGGATTTTTTCCAGTTCCTCTGCGCCTTGGTAGCGCAAGTAAATCCTGTCCTGCGGCTTGTATCCCGCTTTCTTTCGCATTTCCTGGATATTGCGCAGGATCTCACGCAACAATCCTTCTTTTCGCAATTCGGGCGTAATTGTCGTATCCAGTTCCACTTCTCCCTTCAGGTTTTTATCAAACACCACCTCCTTCACATTGAGCTCATCTGCCAAAAGATTTAAAAGATCTTTTGAAATTTTTAATTTCGAATTTTTAATTTTTAATGCTGCGAGAGGTTGGCGAACTTTGATGCCTGCTTTTGCGCGTTCTGCCAATCCCTTTACAACCAATTCCCGCACCTCTGCCATTTCATCCTCAAGTTTCTTATCGAGGCCGGACTTGCCCCGCGTAGCTTTAGCGAAGTGGGGCCAATCTTCCCAGTGCACGCTTCTCCATCCTGAGCGCGTCGAAAGACCCTTACCCCCAACCTCGCCATATATATGTTCGCTCAAAAACGGAATAAAGGGCGCAGCCAGTTTGCTTGTTTCCAACAATACATATCCCAAAACGCCGCTTGCTTCCTGTAATTCTTTTTTGCTTGCTGGATTTTGTCTGGCTGCGCCAGATCCCGCGTAGCGGGAAAAGCGCTGTCGAGACCGCCGAATATACCAGAGAGATAAGTCGTCAATCACAAAACTTTCAATTGCGCGCGCAGCTCCTGTAATGTCGTACCTATCGAAACTTTTTGTTGCATCTTTGATGGTCGAGTGCAGCCTGGAAATAATCCAGCTATCTAAGATATGTTCCGTTTTGAACTTTCTAGCCTTAGGGTTTGCTTGAGCATTGAGCCTTGGAGTTTGAGATTTTCTGTAGGTTTCGTAAAACACAAACGAATTCCACAGCGTCAAAATGAATTTGCGCATAGTTTGCTGCACATCTTTTTCTATGAACAGCTTGGGATCCCATGGATGGTTTAACGTGAAAAAATACCAGCGTAAGGTATCCACACCGTACTTTTCAATCATATCCCATGGCCTAACCACATTCCCTTTGGATTTGGACATTTTCTCTCCTTTCTCATCTAAAATATGCCCAAGCGAAATGACATTCTTGTACGGCGCTTTCTGCCCAAGCAAAGTAGCAACTGCCAAAAGTGTGTAAAACCACCCTCTTGTTTGATCAATGCCTTCCGTAATGTAATCTGCGGGGTATGGTTGAGGCGCCTTGATACGCCCTTGTTTATCCGCCGTAGCTTTGTCAGCCGCGGAGGCGAACGGCATAGATCCTGAATCAAACCATACATCCACCACGTCTTTTACGCGCTTCATTCGTCCTTTCTCACACTTCGCGCAGTCAAATTCGATCGCATCGATATATGGCCGGTGCAAATCGATTTCCATATCCTCGTTGTACGGAAAGCGGTGAAACGCAATGGAGCGCGCTTCTCCTGTTTCAATCGCTTTTTTCATACGAAACCGTATCGTTTCCTCCCGCGAATACCCTCGCATTAACCCTTCTAGCAAACTCAAAGGCAACTCATGGCTCACCAACAGAATCGTCTTGCCAGCATACTTTTCCTCCATATCTCCCATGAATTTATACACGCGCTTCTGCACATGGAGATACGTCTCCCCCTCGGGAGGGCCTTCTTGGAATCTTCTCAAATAATGCTGAAGCGGTGTTTCGCCCTCTCTCCGAAAATACGCCCCAAACTCATCTACATGCTTCCCGTTAAATATACCCATGTCGCTCTCTCGGAGACCCTGATCGTATTCCACCCTCAAACCAAGTTCGCCCGCCACAATTTCTGCCGTTTCTTTGGCACGCAGCAAATCAGAGGAAACAATCGTATCTATCTTTTTCTTTTTCAAAAGTTTGGCGAGTTTCTGAATCTGTTTCCTCCCTTTAGGCGTCAGCGGAGAAGGATTTTTTTCCGGCCAAGAGGCGCTTACATTTGTAAGCTGCCTCTGTGAATGCCCGTGCCGAAGAATATAATACGTATTGTTCGGCTTTTGCAGTTGCTCCAAGTCCCACGCAGAGCCAACCACTTCTCGATGGGCGCAGGTGCCGCACTCCCATACAGGCAAAGGAGTGCCCCAATAGCGCTCGCGGGAAAACGCCCAATCTTTTACCTCTGCTAACCATTCGCCCATTCTGCCGGTTTTAATATGCGGCGGAACCCAGTTAATGCTCTTATTGCTGGCAATCAACTGCTTTTTCACCTTCTGCATGTTCACAAACCAGCTGTCTTTGGCGTAATACAGCAAAGGAGTGGAGCATCGCCAGCAAAACGGATATTCGTGCTCGTACAGTTCTTCTTTGTACAAAAGATTTCTTTTCTGGAGATCTTCAATAATCAAGGGTTCAACTTCCTTCACAAATACCCCTTTCCATTGTGGCACAAGCTCGTTGAATTTCCCTTCTTCGTCCACTGTGTGCTTTTTGGGCAACCCAAGTTTCGTACCCAACTGGTAGTCGTCTTCCCCATACATAACGGCTGTATGCACAATGCCGCTTCCCTCTTCGGTGGAAACAAAATCTGCAAGCGCGACGTAGTGCTTCTTCTCTGGTTGGTTTTTCAGAGAGTCAAAGAGTGGCTCATATTCCAAGCCTTCGAGTTCTTTCCCTAAAACTTCTTTCACGAGCTTATACTCACCCTCCAGATTTTTGAGAAGATTTTTCGCGATGATATATGTTTCTTCGCCTTGCTCAACAAAAGCGTAGCGGATCTTCTCTCCCACAGCGAGCGCCACGTTGCCGGGGAGCGTCCAGGGAGTTGTTGTCCAGGCAAGCAAAAAGGTTTTCTTTGGAGTTTGAGGTTTGGGATTTGCTTGAAACTTGAAACTTGAAACTTTAAACTTTACGAAAACGGAGTTTTCAGTAACGGTCTTGTACCCTTGCGCTAGCTCGTGCGAGGACTCTGGTGTTCCGCACCGCGGGCAATACGGCACCACTTTGTAATCCTTATACAACAAACCCTTCCCCCAAAACTGCTTAATAATCCACCACAGGCCCTCCATATATTCTTTGTTGTAGGTAATGTATGGATTGTCGGTATCAAGCCAAAAGCCGATGCGCTGCGTTAAATCATCCCATTCCTTTTTGTACTCCCAAACCGATTGCTTGCATGCTTTATTGAATTTCGCAATGCCGTATTGCTCAATTTCTTTCTTGGAGCTAAGCCCGAGCTTTTTTTCAATTTGCAGTTCTACGGGAAGCCCATGCGTATCCCAACCAGCCTTTCTTCCCACATAAAATCCGCGCATTGTTTTGTAGCGACATATAACATCCTTAAACGCGCGGGAAAGCACATGATGAATACCCGGACTCCCGTTCGCCGTTGGGGGCCCTTCATAAAACACAAAGCGCTTCCCCTTTTGGCGCTTTTGCAACGATTTCTCAAACGCTTTTTGCTCTTTCCAGCGCTTGAGTATTTGCTCTTCCAATCTCGGAAAATCCGCTTCCATAATACTTTAAGGTAGCATCTTCCCTACTTTCTTTCAATTATTAAACCTCAACTAAACGTACTACTAAAAACCGCATATGCATATTTTCGTAGTCGTCTCTTTTAAAATTATAGCCCAAAGTATTCCTTAACCACTTTCTCGTTTGCGATCCTTTCGGCAATAATGAGACAAATTTCGTCCTCGGTAAGACCGAAAAATTCTTTCAAAAGTTTAATCTCACCATCGCATTTGTAAGGATGTATCCATACGCTTTTTTGGTAAAGGCAAAAACCCAACTCCTTTAGTTTCCCGCGCAAAGCCTCTCTCTTGATGCCTTTCGAGTTTTCGATATCAAACAATACAATCCTCCATTTCCCATCCCAGCGTTTTGGCTTATGGATTTCTAGAGAATTAATTTGAAATCTTCCCGCCTTCTTTTTGCCTTCCTCGGTAAGCGAAATATAAATCTGGCGATTGCGTTTCGTAATTTGAATATATCCCTGCCGACGTAACCTGAAAAAAGTATCATATACTTTCTTTCTCTCGTGATGTTTACGCTTTTGAAATTCTCTCACAAGGTTGGTGCCAAAATAGGGAGAAGTAGCCGCAATCGCGATCAACCCTCCTACCATAATCCAGCCTAGAATATCTTTGGTAATTTCAGATTTAGGTTTCTTCAAATAATATTTGGACTTACTCATAAGCTTATGCTACTACGAAATATTGCATATGCAATATTTCGTAGTTATTGTTTCAAAGATACAGCCCACGTGAATCAAATAGCGTGAATCAAATAACACGTAAATCAAACAAAAAGCGCTCGGAGCATCACACTCCGAGCGCATCAAATGAACAACTTCCAGATACTATGTCCCGAGCGACACCGCATTGCGGCGCGCGTTTCAAAGAACCTACATATCCTTCTTACTTATCCAAGACCCGCTCCTTTGGAATCACCCTCTGGATATTCCAAAGCTCCCATGAGTGGACCGCACCAGCCAACATGACTTTCGCATACTCCCTTGCCCCGCCCTCGCTTGTAAAGAAAAGCGGGTGGAGGCCCAGGCGAGGAGACACAGCAATTGGCCCCGTAGCTATGATAATCCAATTCCTCTTGGGCTGATGCGAGAGAATTCGCAACATCAAGAAAAGCCGCAACGCAATCTCTTCATCATCAACAGAAGTTCCTTCATACTCCTTCCACCGAGCAGATACTCGAGCAGCCGATGGCTCCGAATCCACTGCTACAAATCGGTCCCCATACTCATCCCAGAGCTTTGTTGCAGACAATCGCGCACAATCCGCGCATGTCATTCCATTCTTGAACACCGTGAACTGCAGTCCTGCGTGAAGAAAGGACATCTCACAAGGCTTCCCTGCCCTCCCAACCTTGCACCTTCCGCATGTTATAGTCATCCTGCCCTCCACAAACAGATTTCCTACTCGTAACCCATCTTATAATTTATCCTGCGCGAAAGTCAATTACATCTTCCCTGGAGCTTTGATGCCCAAAAGATTGAGAGAGTTTTTGATGACTTGTGCTGTGGCAAAAGTGAGCAGAAGGCGAAACTGCTTTTGCTCTTCGGTTTCTGCCTGCAATACAGAATAAGTACTATAAAAATGGTTGTAGCGCTGGGCCAGCTCAAATACAAAATTGCAAATCAAATTCGGAGAGAACTTTTCCGCGGCTTCTGTTACAACTTCAGGAAATCTATACAACCACCTCAAAACAGCAAGCTCCTCTTTCGCTAGCTCCGCTGAATTTCGAATTTCGAATTTCGTCCGCCAGCTGGCGGATCGAATTTTCTGCGCTTTGCGCAGAATGCTCTTGCATCGTGCGTATGTATATTGAAGGTAAGGGCCAGAATCTCCCTCCAGACTCAACGATTTCTCAAAGTCGAAGATTAAGTCTTTACCAATACCCACCCGCAAGAACGCGTACTTTATCGCTCCTACCGTTACCATTTCCAGAATTTTTCCTTTTTCTTTGTCCGTTATCTCACTGCCAGAACTTTCAGCGATTACCCGAGCTCTCTTTTTTACTTCTTCCAGCAATTCTTCTGCCGTAATTACATTTCCCGTCCTGCTCGACATTTTCCCTTCTGGAAGACGTACCATGCCGTGCCCGATATGTTTTGTTTTTCCTGCTAATTCGAGATTTATTTGCTTCAAAGCGGCAAGAAGAACCTTGAAATAATCGCTTACCTCGTTTCCCGTGATAACAACTGAAAGGTCATACCGGAAATCCTTATATTTCGTAGGAGCCAATCCTAGTTCTTTTGCTTCGTAGGTAGGGAGCCCTTGCGAATTAATAAATACGCGATTGTGCAGCCCATATTTTTCTCCGGGGAAAATAATCGCGCCTTCGCTTTCTTCAAATACTCCTTTTTTGAGGTTTTCTTGCACAAGCTTTACGCCAACTTTTCCAACCTCGCTTTCAAAATAGTAAAAATCGAATTTCGTGCCAAGACGCTTGTAGATAGCCTCAAAATACTCGAGGCTCCATTTCCTTCCTATCTTATACAACTTATTGATCTCTTTATCTGAACCCTCATATACAGCCTTGTTGATCCTTTGCAGCTCTTCTTTCCCCTTGTCCTCTCCGGCAACTCCAGCCGCATAGCATATTCCCAGCCAACGAGCTTTAGCCGACAAAGAGTCGCTCCCCTTTGGCATCTTGTGGCTCAACTGCTTCATTCCCCAAATTGCTTTTGCCACATGCATGCCAACGTCTCCCTGATAGTTTGCTCTTTTTGCGTTTGCTCCATTTGCCTGCAACATTCTTGAGAGCGATTCTCCAACGGTATTCGTATAGAGATGCCCGATATGAAACTCTTTGAAAGGATTTGGATCGGTAAATTCAAGCATTACTTTCTTCCCTTTCAGTGATGCACTTTTGCCAAAATCATCTCCTTCTTTAAAAACTCGAGCCAATTCTGAAAGCAGGTAGCTTTTCGATATATAGAGATTGATAAAGCCGGGGCCGGCAACCTCGACACGATCAAGGATTGCTGATTGTTGTTTGCTGATTGCTGAAACGATTAACTCAGATACCTCGCGGGGATTTCTGGCAAGCTGTTTTGCCAATTGCAAAGCAACAGGCGTCGCATAATCCCCATGATCTTCCTTCTCCGGATGCTCCAAAGAGATTTTTTCCCGAGCCTCAAAGCCAGCATCTCTAAGCGCCTTTTGAATTATCTTTTCTAACTCTTCTCGTACCATACCCTTTTCAGTTTAACCTATTTTAGCTTAGAATGGAAAAATGGCGGTATATGCGGAAAATAGGAAAGCGCATTTTAACTACGAAATCTTGGAAACATTCAAGGCGGGATTAGTATTGCAGGGACAGGAGGTAAAATCGATAAAATCGGGGAGAATTCAGATTGCGGGATCATACGTGGTTACCCGCGGAGAAGAGCTGTTCCTGCGCGGGGCAACCATTTCTCCTTATCAGCCCGCGAACGCCCCCGCGGGCTACAATCCAGAGCGCGATAGAAAACTCCTGTTACACAAAGAGGAAATCCGATATATTCTTGGAAAATCCAAAGAAAGAGGCTTGACTTTAGTGCCCTTAAAGGTGTATAATGACAAACGCAATCTCAAACTTGAGTTTGGCTTAGCTCGAGGGAAAAAGACGAGAGACAAAAGAGAAGATATCAGAAAACGGGAAGCCAAACGCGAGATTGAACGCGCCTTAAAATACGAGTGAATATGGGGATGTCCAGCTTTGACAGCGAGCCAAAGCAATTCTCGCGATGGGAGTACGGCCTCCTTAAAACCGAGGCAATACAACTGCCAACATTTTTAAGCCGGCACAACCGGCTCTTGCCTACGCATAACTAGTCCGCCAACCGGCGGACGAATCGCAGGCCATTCGCTCTTTGACTCTCGATAAAAGAAGCGGGTGTCAACCATCGAGATAGATAGCTTTTTCGAAGGTCCGGGAGCTATTGATTTTTAAGGACCATCAAAGAGAAAGTGGGTTCGTCCAGTTCTTGCACTCTCTCTTTCAAAAAACTGGACTATCATCGTAGATAGAATTTCCTCGTCTCGCTGGACGCGGGTTCGACCCCGCCATCTCCACCACTTCGCTAAAGCTACGCGGTGCACGCACCAAAAATACTTTGCAGAAACGCATTTACATAAACAACCAGATACGGGCTACCGAAGTAAGGCTCATTGACGAAACCGGAAAGCAACTGGGAGTCTTACCCCTTGCAGAGGCGCTCAACCTTGCCAAAGAACGAGGTTTTGACTTAATCCAGGTAACCGAACGGCTGGAACCTCCAGTATGCAAGCTCGGTGATTATGGGAAATACCTCTATCAGCAGGAGAAGAAAGCGAAAGAAACAAAAAAACAGGATAGCGGTGAGCTAAAGGAAATTCGGCTCACCTTTACCATCTCAAGCCACGACTTGGAAACGAGAGCAAAACAAGCAGAAAAGTTTTTGCAAAAAGGAAACCGTGTTCGCATTACGCTTCGCCTCCGAGGCCGCCAAAACGCCCTTGAAGGATACGCGAAAGAAAAAATAGAAAAGTTTATGGAGGCGCTCGCCGCTCGAATTTCCGTCAAGAAAGAAAGGGAGTTAAAAAAAGAACCGCGCGGGCTATCCATCATTGTAGTTAAAAGTTAGACAGCTTGGAGATAAGAAAACATGGCAAAGCAAAAAACAAGAAAAGCAATCACGAAACGATTTAAGATAACCCGCACCGGGAAGATTTTACGCAGGCCAACCGGACAAGACCACTATCTTGCCAAACGTTCGTCCAAAAAACGCAGGCAACTAAGAAAATGGATTGAGCTATCAAAACCGGAAGCTAAAGCAATAAAACGACTGTTAAACAGTTAGCATTCCATTACTATGGCTCGAGTCAAACGAGGAACCATTTCCCATAAGCGAAGAAAAAAAGTCTTGGCAAAAGCCAAGGGCTTTCGCTGGGGAAGAAAATCAAAATACCGCCTCGCGAAAGATGCCCTGCGCCACGCTGGGGAATACGCGTACCGCGACCGCAAAACAAAAAAGCGGCTATTTCGACAGGACTGGCAAAGGACATTGAGCGGCGCCCTGGAATCTCAAGGCCTCAATTACAGCAGATTTATTGCTCTGCTCAAAAAAAATAACATATCGCTCGACCGCAAAATTTTGGCTCAGCTTGTCAAAGACTATCCTCAAACATTCCAGCAACTCGTGGAAAAAGTTACAGAGCGCCCTCTTTCTTAAGGAGACTTCTCTTTTTTTGTGTCCCGAAGCGATACCCTCCGATCTTGCCGTCGGCCCTCACGACACGATGGCAGGGAATTGTTTTCAAATCGGGATTTTTATTGAGCGCGTTGCCCACCGCGCGGAACGCCTTTGGGTGCCCAATTATCTCTGCAATTTCTTTATAGGTCCGGATATCGCCTCTTGGAATTTTCCTTACAGCGTCATACACCTTTTGCTGAAAGGAAGTGATGCGCCTTTTCGAGGACTTGCTTTGCATTTTGGTAAGTAAGTTTCTCTTTGGCCTGCTCATAGGGAAGCCACTGGAAACCCACATGTTCATGGGAAATCGTTACCTTTTTTTGTTTTGTCTGCGCCAGATAAAAAGCAACGGTTTTTGCAATTTTCTGCCCTCCAAACTGAAACCAATAGCGGATCCCTTCCCGAAAACCATCAAATAGCTTAATATCTTTCAGTCCGGTTTCTTCTCGTACTTCGCGAAAAACCGTATCTTTTTCTTCTTCTCCTTTTTCAATATGCCCTTTTGCCAAATCCCAATATTCCCTCTTTGCTTTTTTGGAAGAGGGATAATGAAGAAGGAGATACACTGGTTCCCCCTTTTCGATACGGAATATAATAGCTCCGGCTGATTTTTCTTTAGGCATACTATTTGAGCAAAGAGAGCATTTCTTTTAGGGGATAGCTGTTAATAATATCTTGCTGCTCTGCCCAGCCCCGACGCGCTTGGGCAACCCCATACCTCAAGTATCCAAGATGCGATATGGAGTGCGCATCAGAATCAATGGCCATTTTACAGCCGGCTTCCACGGCTCTTTTTATGTTGCTGTCTGCGAGATCCAAGCGCTCCGGAAACGCGTTAATCTCCAGGATAGTTCCCGTTTTCTTTGCCGTCGCAATAATCTCGTCCATATCCACTTGATATGCCTCTCTCTTGGCGATAAGCCGCCCCGTCGGGTGAAACAAGATATCGGCATGAGGGTTACCCATTGCTTTTACGATTCTTGCGGTCATATCTTTCTTGGGCATTTTGAAATTTGAGTGTACGGAAATCCCCACCACATCAAGCTTCGCAAGAACTTCATCTGTAATATCGAGTGTACCATCTTTTCTGATGTTTACTTCTGCCCCTTTCAAAACTCGAAACTTTTCGCCTTGCGCTTTGAACTTTTCATTTATCTTATCGATTTCGCGCATTTGTGAAAGCAGTTTTTTTTCATCCATCCCGCCGGTCATTGCAAGGTCTCGCGTATGATCTGTTATGGCTATGTACTCTAACCCCTGTTTTTTCGCTTCTCTTGCCATTGCTTCAATAGAATCTTTTCCATCAGTCCAATCGGTTTGAACCTGCAAATCCCCTTTCAAAGAACCATAGGGTATGACTTTGGGAAGCCCGGGGAGTTTACCCTGAGCTTGTCGAAGGGCAGCGTCGATCTCCCCGTGATCCTCACGGAGTTCAGGTTCAATATAGTTCATGCCCAAAGCCCTGTACACGTCTTCTTCCGTGGCGCAGGCAATTCTTCGACTTCGCTCAGAATTGTCCTGAGATTGTTGAAGGACAATGCGCCTTTTCCCCCGGAACAGCCCGTATTCTGAAAGCTTATACCCTTTACTTGCCGCATACGTCCGAAGCCGCACATTGTGCTCTTTGGAACCCGTGAAATATTGCAGTCCTGCGCCAAATACTTCTTCCGGGAGAACACGCATGTCAATATCGAACCCTTCTCGTGTGCGCACGGAAACTTTTGTTGCCCCCTTCCCCCAAATTTTTTCATACGAAACTACGGAAAGAAAATATCCTATAGCTTTCTCCGGCTTTTCGCTCGTTATCAAGATATCCACGTCTCCAACGGTTTCCTTCATCCGCCGTATCGATCCTGCCGCAATCGCGCGCGTAACAAATGGCGAGCCTTCGAGCTTGCCCAGCAAAACTTCCACGTACGGGAAAATAGTGCCAAGCAACCATCGGCCCTTGGAGCGTTTTACAAACTCAATTCCCTGGAGAATATTTTGCTCCGTTCTCTCACCAAAATTGGGGAGCTTTCTCACCTTGCCGGCTTTGGCAGCCTTTTCTAGATCGGCTATCGTTTTTATTTTCAGGTGCTTATACAAATCCCGCACCATTTTGGGGCCTACCCCCTCAATACGCGTGAGTTCTTTAATATCAATTGGAATTTTCTTTCGCAGTTTTTCGTATTCTCCTATAGCTCCTGTTTTGATATATTCCTCAATTTTTTCTGCCATTCCCTTTCCCACACCAGAAATCTTGTCTAACCCCTTGACGCCTTCTCTTTCGTAAATATCCTCAACTCTTTCTTGAAGCGTTTCCAGCACGCCTGCGGCCCGCTCATATGCTTGCGGTTTAAAGGGCACATCCTCAATTTCCAGATACAAAGCAATGGTTGAAAATAGTGATGCCAACTCTTTATTGCTCATAGTACCCATCCTACAACTCCCGTTTCAACAAATAAAGGTTTTCTTATTTTGCATTTTGTTGTATATTCCCTAAATAAAGCGCAAAAGATGATATCGCATTTTCTCAAGAAAATCGCAAAGTTTTCTCCCGTTCGCTCAACGCTTTTCTTTTTTTATGGCCGGGCTGCTTCCAAAATGAGTAAAGAACTTGCCGCCTACATTGCGCCCGGGAACCATGTCTTGGATCTCGGCTGCGGCACTGGGATCATTGCGGGTACCGTAGCCAAAACGCTCAATGCATCTTTAGTGGGGACAGACGTAATAGATATCCGCCAGGTAGATATTCCCTTCGTTCTTTACGATGGGGAGAAAATTCCATTCCCCGATAAAAGCTTCGACATAGTGTTAATTTCGTACGTTCTTCACCACGTTGAAAAGGTAGAAATTCTTCTGCAAGAGGCGCGCAGGGTTTGCCGAGGGAGAATTATCATATATGAAGACACTCCTCAAAATCTCTTCCATCGGGCTTCCTGCTTTTTCCATGGCTTTTCTTATGGCTCTCTCTTCGGCATTAAAAAGAAATGCGCGTTCCACACAAGGGAAGAATGGCTCTCGCTATTTCAAAAGCTCCAACTCTCACTCATGCATACGCAAAAAATAAAATTCTTTAACCCCGTTCATATAACCGCGCGAAATCTCTTCGTTCTTTCTCCTGATGTTTCATAACTCGTGCCCAAGCGCCTTGATTACCTTATTCCCCTTCTGGAGCATCAGCTTCCCAAGCAGGCGTACGCCGAAGTGGAAAAGCAGTGCCAAACCAGCAACCGCGAACAACATTTCTACGGCGCGCACTACGAGCGCGAACGCTGCCCCCGTGCCAACTCCCAAGCCCAAAGCCCCAAATGCAATTGCCTGCAAAATATCATGAGATCCTAGGGCCGCGGGAATAGGCACGAGAATCGCAAGGTAGTAAAACGCGTGTATCGTAATAGCAGGGAGAATGGCAAACCCCTTTCCAAAGAAAAAAATTATTGCCCATGCCCTTGCTATTCCCGCAATGCTCTTTCCTAGAGACAGGCAAATTCCCTGCCAGAACGCGGGGTTCCGCAGCTGGAAAAACTGAAATATCTCTTCCTCCACCTCCTGCGCTCCTCCGGTACCCTTCCAAAAGAATCGCACGATACTCTTCTTTTGAAACAAACGGATGTAAAGAAGAGCGAGGAGAAAAAGCCACCCTCCAATGGATCCGATCGCGGCAATCATTTTTGCGGAGTAGGAAATATGATCTCCCATAACCAAAAATATAACGCCGCCCGCCAGCACTACGAAAAGATTCGAGGTAACCTCAAGGATACGGTCAATAAGCACGGAGGCCATTCCTTTGGCTAGATCAATACACTGCTGCTCTTTGAGCGACGAGGCCCGGAACAGTTCATTCCCAAAGAGAAATACGGGCGCAAAAAACCAAAGCGCGAAACCAGCAAGATACATTTTTACCGTTTCGAACAATGGAATGTTACATCCCTGCCCTTTGAGAATAACATGCCATCGTAAAGCACCTGTGAGGATAAATACGCCGGTCAGGAGAAAAATAATGAGGGCGTTGAGAAAAGAGAGGGCCCGAAGCGGCTCCCACACCTCATTCCATCCCACACCGCCAATCAAGAAGCCAAAAAGCAAAACTCCTGCCACTAGCGTGCCCAAAATGAGAACCAATCGTTTCATCCCGTAATTATACCAAAAGAAATAGGCGGGCGCATCAGTGATGCACTCGCCCTTACGGCAAGGAGCTTATACGCTTCCTTATACGCTCCTTGTAAACCGGTCCAGCCTCGGAGCAAAGAGGCGCGGAAGCTCTGCCTCTTGCCCCACAATCATCTGCGCGAGAGCATGAGCCGCCCCGGGAATTCCGGGCAGACCATGCCCGCCGAATCCGCAGATTACCCACTGGTTTCCAATCAGCGGAACGCGCCCGACAAATGGGAATCCGTCGGGCGACTCCCACATGATCCCTGTCCATTCGTGAGAGTGGGATAGACTCTCGGGGATGCCAAACATTTGCTGGGCGTATGCTTGCAACGCCATACTGATGGCGCTGTTCACCACGGTATCGTCTTCCTCACCTTCTTCGCGGGAAGGAGAGACCGATCGCATGCCGCCCAACAGCAGTTCTTGGCACCTTCGAAGGCCATAGACAAGGCCGTCGAAAGTACCAAAACCGATCTCTTGAGCAACCTGTTCTGGAAAAGCCACAATCTGCCCACGGATACATAAGAACCCCACCCTTAGAGCAGTGGCAGCTCCTCCCAGCAGATGTGGCCTGTTTGTGGCATGCACCACGATCTGTGCCCTCACCCTCCCCTTGCCGGTTCGGACCACGAAACCGCCGTTCTGCGGGACCACGTCATACGCATTGGTCCTCACGCGAACTTGGACGCCCAAATCTTGGGCTGCTCGCGCGAGCCCCAGCAGAAGACGCACTGGATTCACCTGCCCGGCCTCGGGTTTGAACAACCCACCCGCAAAGCCCGAGAAGCCGAGCACTTCACATTGACGGGCATCCCACAGCTCCGGGGGGTGCCCGATTGAAACAAGTAAGGCTTGGCGTTCCCTCAACAGACGAATCTGCTCGTCATCTGCCGCAAGGAACATGTATCCAGTTCGGCGGAAACCGCACTGGATGTTGAACCTTTCGATCACCTCTTCGAGTAGCCCCACAGAAGCATACTCGAAATCCAGAAGGGTTTTAGCCATATCTTGGCCATGTCGACGAAATATATCCTCAATGGGTATGTTCCCTGGATTCACGTGGCCTTGGTTGCGGCCGCTCGCTCCTTCTCCAAGACCTCCCTTCTCGAGCAACATGACGTTCGTGGTGCCGAGCTCAGCGAGAAAAAGAGCCGTCATCACACCTGCCAGTCCTCCCCCCAGAACCGCAACTTGAGTTTCGGCGCCATCGATATTGTCCGAGGGAAAATCATCCCTTCGCAGTCTCCACCAAATCGGGATTTGCTGAGGAACTCCCTGGATAACCATTTCTCCCTCCTGCGATTGCACGCCTTACGCATGCGGTTTATTATGAACTTTGAAACTAGACATAAAAAGAGCAGTTCTCTTTTATACTCCAAAGTCTCCCAAAAATCAAGGATTAGGACTTGAACGCATACCAAAACTCTCTACCCACCTATTTGGGGAAGAGCCTGAAAATGCGGATGAAACTTCGAGAAAATACCTTCCGTATTTAAGCATTCAAAAAATCCTTTTATTTCATCTCGCGTTCCCAGAGCAAGGTAATATTCAAACGTACGCACGAGACGATCTGTACACAACAAAGCTTTTTGCAGATTCAGGCGGAGCCCCCCTTCTGTCTCCTCGAGACCTCCGCCCCCCAGAAGCGCGTCGAGAAAGGCGGCATATCCATAAAGCAAATTTTCAAAACGTCGGCGTTTGTCAAACGCGGCAAGATAGTATAATGCCTGGCATATTTCGGCAAGCACCATTGCTTCGAGATCTTTTTCGGTAATAGCATTTTTTAAATAGAGGAAACCTGCTGATTTTATCGTGAGGATATCTCCGTATACTTCGTCGATATACGCGAAGTATTCCTGAAGGCGAATCACAGCGTCGTCATAGCGCACGAGAGAACGGCGCATTTCATCAATAACAGAAATCCGCACCAACGCGTCCTCCATTTGAGAAACACTGCGACCTTCCTGTGTTTTTTTGTCAAAAGCACGCTGGAAAATTGGCTGCATCCACTTTTCCACGCGCAATTTTGCCATTGAGAGAAAGACTGTTGACATTGTCCCGTGCTTTTTTATCAGCTTAATATCCGCGGAAGAAGGCAGGTTATTGGACATAAATAGATAGTCGGCATCAAGACCGGCGAGCAACAGGGTGTCTTCCGCGCGCACGCGGATCTGCGACACCGTAGTCTTTTTCGCTCCGGGCAAGAACGTAGGAATACTGGTCAGAATAAGAGTTCTCATCCGAGAAACCTCTGCCATACGATCTTCATTTAACACTCCTATCCACGCGGTATACGCGCGTTTTTGATGAAAATGCCGGTCAAGAAAACGATCAAAGGGACCTAGAACGCAACCAATTTTTGAAGTGTTTGTTTTGAGCCACAAAATATTGCTTTGATCGAAGTTGTCTTTCAGCAGATCCTGCGCGCGGGCTACAAGGTATGCCTTAAACGCTTTGTCGTCGCTCAAGGCGGCCGCCTCTTTGAGAAGTTTCGCAACGCGCGTGAGCTCTTTCCTAAACTTTTTGCTATAAGGAACTGCCACAAGCTTCCCCGCCTTGTTTCTCACCACAAATGTATACGGGCTCAAAATCGAGGGGTTTTTCTTCGCTGCTTTTTGGATCTCCTCTCGAGTGGCGTCGGGCGGATAAAAATTCGCTCCCGGGTACTTGGAGTTTTTTTGCGCCTCGTACAGTGGCACGATAAGCTTTGCTGCGGCAGTAAGCTTTTCAACAACTTTCTTTTCTCCCGCGGATAATCCTGAAGGGCCTGGTTTAAATATTTGGAAGGAGGAAGACATAAAAAATGCGCTACTAGTATTGAACTTTTAATACCTTGCACACATGATTCACCAGCTCGGTTTTCACCTCTACAACATCTCCCACTATTGCGCCCAGCAGCCTCGCTCCGAGAGGAGATTGGTTGGAAATTTTCTTTTGTACGGGATCTGCTTCAAGCGTACCCACAATAGTGAACTCATCTATTTCCCCTCCGAGATCAACCGTAACGGTTGCTCCAAGCCACACCTTCTGTTTTTCCTTCCCTTTTGGCGCACTAATAAGTTCCGCGTTCTGCAGAATGTTTTCGTGCTCTGCGATTTTCGCGTCAAGCAAACTTATATCCTCCTGGAAGGCAAGATATTCAGGATTCGCCTCTTCTGAGTGCAGCAGGTTAGGCGTTTCTCCCATTGTCTTTTGGCGTTTAAAATCCCGCAGCCTTTCATATTCTGCCTTTACTTTTTCTAATCCCTCTTTGGTTACGTAGAATTTGTCGAGCATCATAGTTGTCATAGGAGTTTTTGATGAAAAAATCTGGCTTTTGGCTGCCAGATTTATTGATTCGTTTCGATATGTTGGTGGATCACCGAGTCAATAAATCTGGCCGC
This sequence comes from Candidatus Wildermuthbacteria bacterium RIFCSPHIGHO2_01_FULL_48_27b, assembly GCA_001824915.1. Lineage (GTDB taxonomy): Bacteria > Patescibacteriota > Minisyncoccia > Minisyncoccales > UBA10102 > O2-01-FULL-48-27b. The sequence goes on from MHTS01000027.1 coordinate 46,147, forward strand.
TAGTTTGGAAAATGGCTTTTACCAAGGGGATATATGAAAATTGAAGCGTTGTATCAATACTTTTCATAGATGCATAACCTATTATAGAGAACCAAGCGAGGTTGTCAATACCTTCTTGTTTTTTTAAGTCTTTAGCGTAAAATACTTTAAATCTTAAATCATTTAGGAGGGATAAATTAAAATTTTGGGGGAATAGTTTTTGGCAAAATGGGAACTTCTCCCGTAGAAACGACTGCTTGCCTTACTCCGGGCAAAGCCCGTATTTCATCCTCCACAAATGCCTCTATGTTTTCCAGGTTTCGCGCGAGCAACCCCACGGTAAGATTGTAGGCTCCCGTAATCTTTGCCAAATGGTACACCTCCTGGCACTTCTCGAGCTTCTCAATTAATTGTTCAAGAGTTTTCCTGTCTGCCTCAACATTGATTTGGGCCGCTATAGTATAAAATTGATCGGCCTGCAAAGAAGCATATACCCGTATAAGTTTTTCTTTCAGAAGTTTGTCGACTCTATTCTTTACTGCCACAGAGCTCAAGCGCAACTTCTTGGCAACTTCAGTAAACGACTCCCTGCCGTTTTGCGCCAAGTACTGAATGAGCTTCAAATCTATGGCATCAAGCTCTTCCAACCCCCAAATTGCCTCTGCGGAATATTGTGCTACGGCAAAATCAGCCATTCCTGTCCGGTCAAAAAAGCAAGCGAACTTAATATCTTTGATATTCCACTCCTTCTTTTTCATTCGTACAGCCTCCATGGAACGTTTGTACGCCTTTCCTGTTACGATATCGTTGTTTACAATGAGCACCTTTCTTCCGCGCACCAATTTTTCGTCGAGATCTGCCCCGTCATCCTCCATTGTAGCAAGAACCACATTGGTCTTTTTCCTTTTCTTTAACCATGCGACAAGCGCCTCGCCATAAAATATGCCCTCGGGCCGCAAACAAAGAATGCAAACATCATCCTTCCCTAAATAGGCTTCAATGTCCTTTCCAACCGTATCAACAAACTTTTTGAGCGTTTCAAATTCTAAAAGATTGACCATACGAAAGATATAGTAGAGTTTCTTTACGTGAATTATACACAATCCCCGGCAAAAGAAAAGTATTGACAGAAATAGACAAACAATGTTCGCTTAAGTCAGTACTTACCTCGAGGAGCGTTACTATGGTAATCCTGTCAACCGATCCATCCATTCGTTACATCCTCGTGGACTTAGACGGTACCACTTTCCCAACCGAGGGCCCTCTGCCGGAAGGTTTCCACGAAAATCTTAGCACTTTCTCTGGGCTCATCGAGAGAGCGAATAGGGGAGAATTTCCGAAGATCGGCTTCTGTACGGGTCGAGAGCTAAATTACGTCGAGGGAGCAACAAGAACTCTAACCCTACCTGATGGCTGGTCAGTGCTAGAAAATGGGCTGTTTATTTACAACCTGGCAACAGGAGTACGGATAAACCACCCGCTCTTGACCCCAGAAGCTAAGACTGTGTTTCAGAACATCCGGGATAGAATCTGGGTCGTTACCTACCGCTTTCCCGATCTGGAAGCATACCTCAAAAAAGAAGTACATATCGCGCTGGAGCGGCGCAATCGTTGGATTAACCTTGCAGAGTATGTCGCTCCGATCCAAGAAATGTTCATCGAATTCAAGAAGCAGATGGACGTGGTCTGCTCGGGCCACGCCATCGACTTGCTCGTTAATGGCATCAACAAGGGCTCGGGATTACAGGAGCTATGCGATTGGAGCGGCGTATCTCCCAAAGAAGTCCTTATCATTGGAGATTCTCCCAACGACTTTCCCGCGATGGATCTTGCAGGATCTATAGGATGTCCCTCCAACGCCGACGAAAAGTGCAAGGAGTTTGTACGCAACAAGGGAGGACACGTTTCACTCCTCCCCTATGTAGTGGGAGTGGTGGACATCATCAAACACTACCTCCCAAACGCTGGACAGGCCTAATCTAAGAGTCGGATATCCTCCGGCTCTTTCCATTTGCAAAGCTATTCTTTTTGTGTTAATGCTACAAATAAGAGAGCCACCTGCCCTTCCAAGGACAGGCAGAGCCTCCAGGCAAATTTGGGAGGGTAAGATGTCAACGAATGAGAGGGTCGCAACCGTGCACCGTACGACTGGGGAAACGGACGTCAGCATCACGCTCAACCTGGACGGCTCTGGTCAGTACGAAGGCAAAACCGGACAGGGTTTCCTCGACCACATGCTTGCGCAGATCGCGCGCCACGGCATACTGGATATCACTGTCGATGCGACCGGCGATAATACTGGTACCCACCACCTGGTGGAGGATGTCGCCATCGTCCTGGGTCAGGCGCTGCGCAAGGCCATCGGCGAGGGGGCCGGTATCACCCGGATGGGCGATGCGACTGTCCCGCTCGACGAAGCTCTGGCTCGATGCGCTGTCGATCTGTCGGGCCGTCCCTATGCGGTCATCAACACGGACCTCCATGGTCAGGACGTCGAAGGACTGCCAGGAGATATGCTCGACCATTTCTTGGAGTCCTTCGCGCTGGAGGCGCGTATCGCCCTGCATTGCCGTGTACTGTACGGACGCAACGCCCATCACAAGGCAGAAGCGACGTTCAAAGCGTTGGCGCGGGCGCTACGAACCGCCGTCACTATGGACCCGCGCCGCCAAGACACGGTACCAAGTACGAAAGAAACCATAGCGGGGTAGTAAGGGTCAGGATTTCTCCTGACCCTCTTATTTTCCCGTTTCTATTTACTTATTAAGGAATGTAGCGATAAAACTCCCCGGACACCTCTCTGAACGTAGATCTGAAAATATGCCTTCTCTTGTTTAGAAGCGTCAAAATATCGCAAAATCCCCCACCAAATTCCTACCAACAAAGCCGCGATAACCGCCCAATAAATCTGCGAGCGATCGAGCTTCTTTTTGTACGCCTTATCCGCCACAGACAAAAACCGTTCAAATACTTCTTGAGACATTTGAGGAGGATTAAAAAAACTGTCGCGAAACGCAAACCCAAGATCATAAAAAATTCCTCCTTTCTCGTTTAAACCTGCATACTCAAAATCCAAAAGGCGGAGCATACCATTCTTTGAAACAAGGATATTCTGGAAAATAATGTCATTATGTGACGAAATGCCCAGGGGAGTTTCTTGGAGGCGCTGTTCTGCCTCTTTTTCAATGACAAGAAGTTCTGTCAGCGTCCCTTTGGAGAAAAACTTGCTCAACGAATGGCGCATTGCCTTGAGACGATACTTTCGTATTTCATCCTGAAATACATTGTACGGATTTACAAACCTCACTCCGCTCCCGTGGAAGGCGGCAAGCGTTTTTGCCAAAGCCCTCTGGTAGCGCCTCTGCCTGAAATGTCGCATAGTCAGTTCGCTCCCCTCCAAAAACTCGCTCACTATAGTTCCATCGGGCACGTCGAAGTGTTCTTTGCTCGCCGGAGCTAAGCTATTTTTTCTCTTGAGAATGTAGAGCCGATACTTGGGCAAAATGCGCCGCAGTTTTTTATTGCGCGCCATGGCGAGAATATTTTTACCCTCATTGGCTCTATCTACGACATCCTCACGTTCCCAAGGCAAGCGCACAAAAAATTTCTTTACCCTGAGCTTGCCCGCCTTGCCGCGAGGCAAGCCGAAGGGTTCTCGGTACGTTACAACAAAATTTCTATTTGTCTGCCCGCCTAAGCGTTTTACCTGGATAATCTCCGGCTTCCATCTCCGATCCAAACGACAAATAAGCTTCAAGTCCTGCTTGCTTATCTTTCGCATAGTTCAAAAAAGGGATTTCTGCGGAGTAATGGCTTGCTGTTCTCCCTGTTCAAATATTTTAATCTTTCCATACTCTCCGTCGTATCCCGGCTCAATTTGCACCCTTCTCTCTCTAACCCTTATGATTCCTTCCGCGATTTCCGGCAAGGTAGCAGATTGCAGCGATGATTGATCTGCGTTAAGCAAAATCTCAAACTCGCTTCCCAATGTGTGAATAAGCTTTTCATATTCCTCTCTCACCCTCCTGGAAATAACCCCTACACCTAAAGCATCCGCGATGATTTCTTCCAACGGTATTAAGCTCTTGAATGGAGTTGTTCCTTGGGGCGTTGTCCCCTCGGGCCTATCCGCCAATTCCGCAACACGGTTGAGAACGCCTATGGTCAACGGCCTGCCGCATTTTGGGCATACATTATTGTGCTCTTTTGATTCTTCGGGCTTCATGCTTACCTGGCACAACCGGTGGCCGTCATAGTGATACTTTCCCTCCTCCGGGAAAAACTCTACTGTGAATAAAAATTTGGAAGGATCTTTTTTCTTAATTGCTTCCGCGATACCCTTGTAGCTCACCTCCGTATCAAACACGTTGGCTTCTCTCCCAATTTTTGCGAGCGAATGGGAGTCGGAGTTGCTGATGAGCGTTCTATTGTCCAGCTGCGACAACCGCCAGTTCATCGCCGGATCAGACGACAATCCGGTTTCAATAGCGTAAATATATTTTGCGTACTCGTCAAAACATTCTTGAATTGAGTTAAAGCCCGATTTGGAACCAAACACACTGAACCACGGAGTCCACGCGTGCGCCGGAATCACCATACAATCCTCGTGTGCGTCGAGAACGATTTTGAGCACTTCCTTTGAATCAATCCCAATGATAGGCCTCCCATCGGATTTCAAATTCCCCCTCCAGCCTAATTGCGTGTTAATTTTCTCCACGGCCTGAAACGATGGAGCGAAAATCAAAAGATGCACCCTTCTCCCTCGCCCGCCTTTCGAGTAAATGCAGCTGATTTCCGTGGTGAGCAGGAAACGTGTTCCCGTAGCGCTTCCCTTCAACTTATACAGTCCCGATTCTGTAGGCTCTAATTTTTCTTGCAATTCCTTGAACCAAACAGGATGCGTGAAATCGCCCGGACTGATAACGCCGATCCCCTTGGTCTTTGCCCACTTATCCAGATTCTCCACATTCATATCCTTCGATGTTGCCCTCGCGTATTTGGAGTGAATATGGAAATCACCAACAAATTTCATAGAAGTGTGGGATGGCAAATATTTTTTTCGTAATTCGGGATTCTAGAAAGCCATTCTTTGTTCGCCCATTCCCAACGTTCTTTCAAATCGAAAAATCGTTCCAAGTCGCGTTCATAGCCCTTGAGTTCCTGAAATTCAATTTCTCCCTTTACACCGCTCCATTGATGATTGCATAGTTCATTTCCGCCGGTTATCCGCGCCGTTTCATACTTCTCCCGCACTTTCGCAAAACATCCCAAGCATTCCGCGTACTGATCAACTCGCAAAATCCAGCGCTTCTTGCACATCCGCAAGCTCTCGGATTCCATTGCGTTGTACGCATTCATGTACGCGGCCGTTTGCAAGCCATATTCTTTCGCCACGCTCGTGCTGGTTTTCAAATCAATAATACTCAACACTCCCTCGACTTCAGCCACGATATCAATGGTTCCCGCATACCCCCGTTCCAAATCCAAAACTCTTCTCTCGATATCGGCCGCGGGATTCCTGATAGCAAGAGGATACTGGACTCTCCACTGCCGAAAGGTTTCAATGCTTACCATAATACGCGCGTCGAACTCCTCCTCCTCGCCCTTCAGAATTTTCCCTACGGCTTCGTGCATCATTGTCCCCCAGAGTGCGGCTTGTTGGAATCCGAAACGCCTCCCAAAAATATCTCCTCTTCTTAAAAAAGAAAATCCATTCGCTAAAGCGGTAATGGACGTTACGCGCGGAAACCAAACCCCATCGATCTCATATCCGAACTTTTCTTTAAACAAATCAACGGTCATCATATTGCTATCCCAAACATTGTTTTTATGCCCCACCCCACTCCGTATGCCACCGAGGAAGCAACCACTCCTATAGCCAGCATCTCAAGTCCGGCTTTCAGGAAATTTCCCTTCGTGATATATGTGCGAGCTGCGCCTACAGAGAAAAACATCGCCGTCGCCAACACGCTTGAAAAGAGAAACTGCTGCGCATCTGGAAAACTAAAAAGGTACGGAATAATCGGCACAACTCCGGCTATTACAAACGCGCCGAAGGTTACCAACCCATGCTGAAGAGGCGTTACGAATTCTCGCGGCTGTTTTGCCATTTCTCGCTCGGTGCGAATAGCGAGGAAATTGGACGCTCCCATGGAAAATCCATCCGCAAGCAAATTTGCAAATCCCAAAATCACGATCACTCCCGGAGACAACAGCGCCCCGGCAGCCCCCGCAACAACCGCAAAAGTGGTGATGATACCGTCGTTCGCGCCGTACACAAAAGCTCCGATATACGTGCCATCGCGAAACCTTTTCCAAAATGCCCTCATAAGATTCTCTATTCTAGCAAAAACCGCAACCTAAAACAACCGTGTTAAAACCCAAACTCGCGTATGACAAAATCTTTAAATTCGCCCGTGGGCTCTTCTTCTACGACATCGCACCGGTTCACCCTTGCCAAGGGCGTGCCTTTTTTACACCACTCCACAAACCGTCCCACCCCCTCTTTCTCTCCTTCTGCCACAAGTTCTACCCGCCCGTCCACAAGATTATGCGCCCAACCGCCAAGCTCCAGCTCACGTGCCCGTTTCTGCGCCCCTGCGCGAAAAAATACTCCCTGCACGCGTCCGGAAACAAATATACGCACTCTTTCTTTCATCGCATGGAAAGCTCAAGGAAGGCGCCAACGACCAGTAATGCAACTACGCCAAATAAAATGGGTTGAGGAATTCTCAAGCTGTATTCTGGCTCGCGATCTCCTTTTTCTTTTATGGTTCTATAAATCAAAGCTATGACCGAGCCCTCCAGCCCTGCCACAAGAGCGCCTACTACGCCGATCACGAAAATGAATTCCCGTAGCCCCAACAGGAAAAGCAAAATCGGCGAAAAAATCGCCACCGCGACAGAGATGCCATATGGTACCTTATAATCATATCGAAGCGAGTTTTTCAGATAGTTTCCCAGCACCAAAAAGGAACCTGCTATGGCAACCAGTCCAAACACAGCGCCAAGCAGCACTACTTTTTCTCCCAGAAAAGGGATAAGTCCGCTCAAAGCATCCTGCGAAGTTGCGGCCCCAGAAACTCCAACGACAAATAGGGTAAATGCAAAAAATAATCCTCCACAAATTACCGACGACCACACAATAAGATTGTCTAAACTTCGCTTTTCGGATGTATGCTTAAAAAGCTCTGCAATTTCAGGAATGGCGGATAACCCTAAAAATGAAAACAAC
>MHTS01000028.1 GCA_001824915.1 Candidatus Wildermuthbacteria bacterium RIFCSPHIGHO2_01_FULL_48_27b
AGGTGGAGAAGCTTCCAAGGGTATGGCTGTTCGCCATTTAAAAAGTTACGCGAGCTGGGTAAGGATTCATGAGCCCAGCTGAAGACATTCTACGAGGTTAAATAAGAGAAGAAAAATAAACTGACTCATAACGGTGAAGTCCCAATGCTTATCATGTTAAAATGATGGGTAATGGATGATATCGTGGGAAGATTGCAATCAAAATTTTCCTCACATCAGATAGATGTGATTATAGGGTCATTGCTTGGTGATGCTCGGCTTGAATGCCGATCGAAAGGAATACGAGCAAGTTATACCGCTCGGTTCCGAGTGCATCATGGAGAGAAACAGAAAGATTATGTGATCTGGAAATACCAAATGCTCAAAGATTCATAGATGTGGTTACTCCATATGTACCAGAAGTAATGTCTTATAAGATTGTCAATTCCCGTATCGACTTGCTCTCTGCAAAGAGGGCAGAGCCCACGACTTTAGTCGGGGCTAACACGTCAGTTTCAGGATAGGAAAATCTTGAAAAAGGTATAGTCAGTACCATTAGTAATAATGGAATAAAAACGTCAGACCGTTCAGAACACAAGAAATTGTGAATTGGACAGTCTGAATCACTTCGAACACTTTTCGTCTACGAATAGAGAAAGATAGACCAACCAATCACGGCGGTTTCTTGTAGAAATACAAGAGTACAAAGCTGATTAATATCGGTGAAATCCTAACAAGGGCAACACCGAGGGAATTCTAAATTATTTAGAAGCCCGTAGAGACTAAACATCAGGTATCTTCACTCGTAAGAGAAAGATAAAGTTATAGTCCGTTCCTCGCAGTAATGCGAGATAACAAGAAGCGTGAGACAGGTCGGACCCCTATCTACTGCAGGCGTTCGATTCTTGAGGGGATTTGACTCTAGTACGAGAGGACCGAGTTGAACCGACCTCTGGTGTACCTGCTGTCCTGCCAAGGGCACCGCAGGGTAGCTAAGTCGGGCACGGATAAATTCTGAAAGCATCTAAGAATGAAGCCAACCCCAAGATTAGGAATCGTTTGAGAGCCCTAGGAGATGACTAGGTTGATAGGCGCTAGGTGTAAGCATCGTAAGGTGTTGAGCCGAGGCGTACTAATTGCTCGAATCCTATTAGGAAATTTGGAAATCACGACACGAATGTTACGCATTAGATCGAATAATACGAATTATTTGATCTAATTCGCGTAGATTCGACATCTATCCTGCTAAATGAAATCAACAACACGAATTTTACGAATTGTATCGAATGATACGAATCGGCTATTCGACACGGAAGCATGCCCCGTAGGAAAATTAAAATGGTATCGAGTATTGTGTGCTAGTGCTTCGTCGCTGGGGTCACACCCGTTCTCATTCCGAACACGGAAGTTAAGCCCGGTTGAGGCGATGATAGTGGAAACGCGAAAGTAGCTAGGCGCTAGCACAGAGTACTTGACTTATTCATATTCTATATGATAATCTACTCATAGATGGAGCAAGGTTTTCTTGCTACTGATCCGGCATTGGCCGGAGACGCCTGTGAGTAGCGGGCGGGAAAAGTTCTTCACAAGGCAAGGAGAGAGCCATGAGCAGTGGCTTCGAGCTCTACCTCACGCCCAGACAGAAAAACGGTGGTTCGGTCACGGGCTTCGATCTGGAGAAACACCTCCAGCGGTCGATGCGCTTCGACCGCTGTTTCTCACTCGATGACGAAGTGGTCAAGGGTTGGCTCGCCAACCCCGCCACTTACCCAGAGGAGTTCAAGAAGAGGATGGTCTTCCTCTGGAAGTCCAAGTGGACCTCCGGCGACATCACGGACGTTGCATACCTCTACTGGGATGACGGTCGCGTGATCGTGCGCTGGCGCTGGCTCGAGTACGGGTGGGGCGGCCGCAGCCCGGTCCTCCTCGCAAGTTCTTAGCCCTTTGACCTTCTGCCCATTGGTGGGTTCTGGACTTTGATTCTTGGGGCTTGGGTTTCCCCACCCCGACGCAGTACGCGTCGGGGTGGTTTTCATATTTTGAATTTGATGTAATATTAAAGATGGTAGTAGGGGAATAGTCACCGGTGATTACGGTTGCCGGCTCCCGAACCCAGTATCCATGTATCGAGAGTTCTGGCGATTACGGTCTCCAGGAGAGTGGTAGCATGGGGAACTTCGTAAAAAAATGAAGGAACTTGGTGGAGAGTGCTATCGCATTATGATGCGGAAAACTATACAGCCCAGAAGAACGACAACAACCCGGTCCTCCTCGCAAATCTCTTCATTTCTCTTCCGATCATTGGTCGGGAGAGTTTTGGTTAATATATAAAAAAATTAATGAACCAATGGTCTATTCGACGTAAGAGAATCATCCTTTCTATTGTCGTCTTCGTACTGGTCGTGCTAGTCGGGATACCGCTATTTTTCCTTTTCTATCGAGCGCCGGCTTGTTTTGACGGCAGGCAAAATGGCGATGAAACCGGCGTGGACTGTGGCGGCTCTTGTCAACTTCTTTGTCGGGCGGAATCTCTGCCGCTCGTCTCGAAGGGCGATCCGAGAATTTTGGAAGTGGGACACAGTCTCTACGAAGTAGTGGCTGTAGTCGAGAATCCAAACATCTCGGCCGAGGTTCGTCATGCTCGATACACTCTCAAACTTTTTGAAGAAGCATCTGTGACGCCCGTGCGGGTGATAGAGTCGGAAACTTTTGTGCCAAAGAGCGGTGCCTTCGTTGTGTTCGAGGGTCCTATCGACCTCGGAGCTTGGCGGCCCGTGCGAGCCACGCTTGAATGGCAGGCAGACAAGTTTCTCTGGCAGAAAAATACCGAGGCGGCAAAAGAGCTCGTGGCCAGGGACGTACTGCTTACGGGGGAGAATAGCAAGCCGAGGATTGACGCCACTATCGTTAATAACTCGTTGGACCGGGTCGCTAATATCGAACTCTCCGTGCTTGTTTCCGGAGAGGACGGCAATCTAATCGCGGCCTCGAAAACTTTCGTGGAGGGGCTCGTGGGGGGCAGTGCGTCGCCGGTGGTCTTCAGCTGGCCACAACCTTTTAAAATTAAAGAAAGCATCTGCGGTTTCCCCGTTGACGTTGCTCTGGTTATTGATCGCTCGGGCAGCATGGATGATCTAGGTGTAAACCCGCCGCAGCCGCTGACCGATGTCAAGAACACCGCGCTTTATTTCATCAATCGGTTGGGGAGAAACGATCGTTACTCTCTGGTGTCCTTTGCCAATGAGGCCAGCCAGCCGGTCGATATTCCGCTTGGTGCGGATGCGGGGATGATGCAACAGGCCGTTAATAATATCTCCATTGCGACCACCAGTGTGCAGAATACCAATATCGGGGCGGGTATTCTGGCTGCCAGGACGGAATTAAATTCAATCCGCCATCGCAAGGAGGCCGATAAGGCCCTGGTGCTTCTAACCGATGGAGTGCCCACCTTGCCGGTACAAGCCGGGGTAGGAAATTATCCCGAGACTTACGCCCTGGAGTCCGCGCGACTGGCACGGCAGGATGGCATCAGTGTCTATACCATTGGTCTCGGTAAAGACGTGAACATAAATCTTTTGAAAATGCTCGCGACTACAACCACTGAAACCTACTTTGCCCCATCGACCAAAGAGCTTAGTGGCATCTATAACCAGATCGCCACCAAGATCTGCAAGAAAAAGCCAGCCGTGATAGATCTTTACGTGCGTGTATTCCCGGACAAAAGTTTTCTTAAATGATGCAGTTGATAACCAAGTTCAAAGAAAGATTGCATGTCGATTGGTCCCTGTTTGTACCAGCCATGTTGTTGTCTCTGGCCGGACTGGTAACCATGAATTCATTTTCTGGCGAGAATTATTTTTTCTCGCGTCAGAGCATTTGGTTACTAGTGTCAGTCTTAATATTTTTTGCCGCTACCACGATTGACTGGCGATTTTTGAGAAGAACAAAGATTCTGGTGCCCGTTTTTGTTATCACTTTAGTAGTTCTCGCAATCTTACTTTCCGCGGGGCAGGTGACGAGAGGGGCGCAGAGTTGGTTCCAGTTCGGTGCTTTCACGTTTCAACCATCTGACCCGGCAAAATTAGTGATTATCCTAATGCTTGCCAAATACCTTTCCCGCAGACATATTGAAATAAAAAATCTGCGGCACATTTTGGTTTCCGGCGCCTATGCCCTCTTGGTTTGTTTGTTGGTTTTTTTACAACCGGATTTTGGCGGGGCCTTAGTGATTCTGGGAATTTGGGCAGGCATGGTGCTTGTCTCCGGTATTTCTAAAAAACATCTTGCCTTCGTGGCGATTTTGGGAATAGCTGCCTCGGCTATTCTGTGGATGTTCGTTTTTGCTCCGTATCAGAAAGCTCGCATCGTTTCTTTTATCCATCCGCTCGCGGATGTTCGGGGCGCTGGCTACAATGCCTACCAATCAACTATCGCTATTGGTTCCGGCGAGATTTTTGGCAAGGGAATCGGCCAAGGCAGCCAATCGAAACTGCAATTTCTACCGGAATATGAGACTGACTTTATTTTCGCCGCTTTTGCCGAGGAGTGGGGATTTGCCGGAGCAGTCATGCTCCTGGGGCTCTGTCTTGCCATGCTGATAAGAATTACGGACAATGCCAAACTGGCTGCCACGAACTTCGAAACTTTTTTCGGTCTGGGCGTCGTGGTGTGGTTTGCTGTTCATATCGCTGTCAACGCCGGCATGAATATGGGGATTTTGCCCGTGACGGGCATCACCTTCCCGTTCATGAGTTACGGTGGTTCGCATCTGGTAACCGAGTGGCTCGCCCTCGGTATCATCTCAAGCATGACTCGCCACTCCCAAGGGCCGAGGTTGTAAATAAGAGTTTAGCAAGAACCGTTCTTGCTACTTCAAGTAGAGTTGAAAAGTTTGTTTTACCATCTTCTCGAATGAGAAGTTTTCTTGGATAGAATGTTTTAAATTAATTCCGAGACGTTTCCGCAGTTCCGCATCTTCTGACAATAAAATAAGACTTGAAAAAAGCGCCTCGGAGTCTTCTGTAGGAATTAAAATACCACTAATGCCACTCTCTATTATTTCCGGAATACCACCAACATTGGTAGCTATCACCGGTAGTCCCGCAAGTCCGGCTTCAAGAAGAGCGTAGGGCATGGCTTCGGAGCGAGAAGGCATACAGAAAATATCAAAGCCTGAAAGAGATGAACGGGCGTTATCTACAAAACCTTTGAAAACGACCGAATCAGAAATGCCTAGGTTTGTAGCCATATTTTGAAGATTTTTCCTCTCCCCTCCTTCATTAAAGATCATAAGTACTGCCTTGTGTTTTTTTACAAATTTGTTCCACGCTAGAAGTAAAATATCTAAACCCTTGACTCTGTGAAGTTCTGAAGTTGTCCCAACT